>NZ_JBQSVO010000007.1:0-61850 GCF_052376275.1 Pseudoalteromonas sp. AOP7-A1-14
GTTTATATAGTTAATAAATTGTTCATTGCGAATTAACCCGCTAAGGTGTTTACTATGGCCTAGCAATAGAAATTATTATGGATTCAAGAAGGAATTAATTAATGCGTACTTTATCGATGACAATACTAGCATCTACAATGACTTTTAATAGTTTTGCGGCAAGTACACCGGATGCTCCACATCTTTATATACAGGGACAAGCTTCTGTTACTACCGTACCTGATAATGTTCGGCTAAGAGTTGCTATTGTCGAAGTAGATAAAAATTTAATGGCTGCAAAACAAAAAGCAGATCAAACCATGGCCAAAGCCATAAAAATTGCTAAACAAACCGGCGTAGATAAAAAAGGGATTAACGCAGCGCAAATCCAAATAAACCGAGACACGCAATATAATAGTAAAATGGGAACGCAAGACTTTAACGGATACAGAGTGGGGCGCAGTTTAACATTTACTCTTAACGAGGTTGATAAGTACCCACAACTATTACAAAATTTAGTGGATGCAGGCATTAATGAAATACAGCAAACCCAGTTTACCTCAAGTCGTGAAGTAGCCTTACAAAAACAAGTTCAAAAAATGGCGATTGCTGATGCTAAAAAAGCCGCAGAAGAGTTAGCTGATGACTATGATGTGGAGTTAAAAGGGCTATATAGCGTATCATCTAGCCCATTGAATTCAGGAGCGCAGCCTTATATGCGCGCTGAAAAAACGATGCTGCAAGACACTGCCAGTGGTGGATTCGTACCTGACGCGTATCATGCAGGTGAAATAAATATTACTGCATCAAGTTATGCTATTTATCTAATTGAAGATAAATAGTTACACGTTGATTTTAGAATTTAGCTGTTAAACCGAGCAGCTAATTTCTCTCCCTTTTCAGGACTGATGCGCGAGATAGACTTGAGCATGTTATTTACCTGATTACGGTCATACTCATTAGTAATATGCTCATTAATATCATCAACAATGGCATTCAGATAAATAAATAGGCTGGCATTCGCTGATTGATATTTATGCGACGTGAAAAGAATGTTTTTAAAGGCCTCTAATATATTAGTCATTACATAGGCATCACTTTTAGAATAATTTCTAAGGGGGGTAAAGTTATCATTAAGCAGTTCATCAAATGATGTTTCATGAAAGTATAAAAGAGGTACACCATTCTCACTATTTCTAAGTGAGTAATTAACATCTTTAATATCTAGCCGTATAATTAGTAAAATGCTCAGCATATCAATAGCTTTAACAGCTGTCCCTGGATCGTTAATACCTGGGCTCATGGCCTTGACTGCAATTTCTGAAATTTGCGTTAAGCCATAGCGATAGTGATCGCTTATGTATTCTTCAATATAAAAAATAAAACAACCTAATACTTGTTCTATAAGCTCTTTATTATCGGTGATGTCTTTATCGCATTTTAAAAAGGGATAACCTTCTACGGTAAAGAAACCCTGCTTGATGGTTACATAAGCATTTAAATTATTCTCTGCTAAAAGTGAAGTGAGCTTTTCGGTGTGCACGCCTTTAAAATAACCCTCAGTGTTACTGGTAATAGAATGCCATGAATCAAAGTCAGGAAATTCATTTATGCTATGTTCATCTTGGCGCTGGACACTAGCGACCATTTCAAGTTTAGTATGTTTGTACAAGTCATTTAAAACATTATCAGCTTGGATAGACCGAGAAATAGAATGTATAAAAAATACAAAAAGTGCCAACGAAATTAAACCAAAAACCAGCGCAAAAAATACGCCTAATGAAGGTACCGCTGTACTACCGTCGGCAAGCTTATTAATATTGATCAGCATAATAATTGAATAAATAATACTGCCAAGATAAAACCCCAGCACCATTTGATGTGATTTACGAGTAATAAGACCAGGGATAACCCGAGGGGATAATGACGCGCTGGCACTATTGAGTACAATCATTACCATTGAAAAGCTAAACACCGTTAACGAAATGATACTGCCAGCTAAAGTACTTAAAATGGTACGTGCATTTTCTTCGCTATCAACTAGTATGACGTTTATTGATTCTTTAAATTTTTGTACAAAGCCAATGTATTCTACAGACATAGTTAAAACTGCAAATAATAAAAAGAATACAGAGATCAATGAGGGGTAAAAACCAATACTACTAATTAAATCTCGATATTTATTAGCAATTTTTCTAGGTGCGAACATAAAAATCCTTAAACAAGGTTAGACTTTAAGTTCAATCTAGTCATAATAGCGCTGAACTTGAGTTGTTTTTAGCGTAGCAATAAAATGGCTTATTAGTCTAACAAATAATAAATTGGAATTAATGTGATCGTTTCTTTATATGCTGCAATACTGGCCATAATGTATATACAATTAAGTTTTAGAGTTGTTAAAGTACGTAAAGCACAACAAATATCATTAGGTGATGGTGATGACCCTGAGTTAATTATGGCAATACGCACCCATGGGAATTTTATTGAATATGTGCCATTCGCTTTAATACTCTTGTTTTTGGTTGAATATCAAGGAGTAGGGAGCCACTATTGTTACATACTTGGCTTTTTATTAGTCATTGGCAGAGTTTGTCATAGTTATGCATTACCTGAAAACTCTCTAAAAATACGCGCTATTGGCATGGTGCTAACATTTTCTGTGTTTATTCTCAGCGCATTTTTACTGCTGCTTACAAGTTTTTTTTAGAGAAAGTCATTTTGTTTTAGCCATAAATAAGTAAACATTAATGAGTAACAAAATTTTTATAATTGGCTTACCAAGAACAGGTACAACCAGTGTTTGTAATAGCTTTTTAGAGCTTGGTTACACTACGGCACATACTGCATATACTAAAAAGACACTAACACAAGCAAAGGTTATTGCTGACACACCTATATTTAGTGAATATCAGCTGCTTGACAAGCAGTTTAGCGGCGCCCAATTTATCAACTTAACTCGGGAGCTTTCGTTATGGGTTCCGTCAATTAGACAACTCTTAACCCGTATGTATACTAACTTAACACGCCCAGATGGCGGTTTTAATATTCATATAAAACGTTGTTATATGTCTACATTTGAAAATATTAATCTCGATAAAATTAACTCTGATACGTATTTAACAGATTGCTATTACAAGCACCAAGATACCGTAATGAATTACTTTAAACAGCGCAGTAGTGATTTATTAAACATTGATATCGCAAAAGCAGACAGTGGCCCCAAACTACAAGCTTTTATCAATAACGGACTACCGATTAATTTTACTAAAATGAATGTTGCTGGCAAAGTAACCGCTTGGAATGATCTAAAGCATCCTAGTAAAATATCCTCAACCAGAAATGGTAAAATTGATAAATCACTAGGCTATGACCACAAGATTTTATAATGCAAATATTGTAGAATCTAGTTATAGATTTTAAAAATAGTTGTATCCATGTTTGAACTAAAATATCACACGCCTTTCTCGTGGACAGAAACCGTAATGGCTGACTTCAGTGCATTTTTACAAGATCATGCCGCGGCTGAAAAAAAAGCTGCAGGCATGGCAATGTCGATGCTTTCTCATTACCCCGATCGCCTAAAGTTAGTTAAATCAATGACAGATTTAGCACTTGAAGAAATGATTCACTTTAAACAAGTATTAAAACTATTAATAGACCGAGGAGTAAACCTTGGCAACGACCAAAAAGACCCATACGTAAAACAAATCCGTGGCTTATTTAGAAATGGCCGTGATGAGTTTCTAATGGATCGACTTTTAGTTGCTGGTGTTATAGAGGCTAGGGGACATGAACGTTTTTCTCTTGTAGCTGAAGCACTACCAGATGGGAAAGAAAAAGAGTTTTATATAGCCATCGCCAAATCAGAAGAAAAACATAAAAACCTTTTTGTAGAGCTTGCATACGAGTACTTCTCTAAAAATGAAGTTGATATACGTTTAGAAGAAATTTTAATTGCGGAAGCAAAAATCTGTGAAAGCATTCCATTTACGTCAGCGCTTCACTAAATTTTTTATAAAAAGCCCCAGTAATTATACTTAAGATTATTTATCTGCTGGAAGATAGATAAGCTTGAGTATATAAAATTAAGGTATTTACTTAATAGTTAATTATTTACTTGAAAAAATTGGTGAACAACTTAATAAACATATAGAAAAAAACTTTCAACAATAGCTAAGCTCCCTTAAAGGCGTTGCTTTAAAGTAATTTATTAGCTCTGAAAGTTCTACGATAGTAGGGCGCCCGGCTTTGTAATTTGTATCTATATGGTAAGTATTAAAGATCCAAAAAGGTTTTTTTGTGGCATTATGGCCGTGAATTGAAAATAAAACGCCGCGATTACTAAAAATTTTATCTTGTTTTACAACTTCCCGATCCCATAGTAACTCGCTTACAAGCTTTTTCTTATCACTATTTAAATCACTCCAATCCCATTGCTGACCTAGAGTATGTGACAAGCCAATTTTCTCACCTTGATAATCAAGCAAAATAGACAGCGGGTAAGATACTAACTTTTCACATGCCGTTCGCAATGTTTGCTTATCAACATTAAGGTGCCAATTACCACCATTTTTAGTCCAAAGTGCGTGCGCTTTTTTATCATTAGCAATTATTGATTCAAGCATCATATGTTCATGGTTCCCAAGCACCATATGTACGCCAAGGGTCGAAAAAGTATTGAGTAGTTTTAAGCTGTCATTACCACGGTCAATAACATCACCAAGAGAAATTAAAACATCTTTTTCTTTATTAAAGTTTACCGACTTAAGTGCATAGTGAAACTTTGCTAAATCTGCATCTAAATCACCAATAACAAATATGCGTTTATCAGCATTAATATGAAGAGACTGTTGAGTTGGTGATTTCAAAATTGCGTTAGCACTAATGCGCATCAAAATAAAAGACTCCAAATGAACTGAACAATTTATATTAACATTGGTTTAATGTAATTTCTAAACCCTTATAAAAAAACTGACACGAAGTTGGGTTAGTAGAGGCTTATAAACAAGGTAATGACAACATTAAAACGAGATCTTTATCTTATTTAACATAATATAAATTATGGGCTATTAGTTAACTAACGAAACTTAAGCATTTCTTGATACCACTAAGTCCAATACTAGACGGTATCGGACATAAAGTAATTTTAAAACTTTATTAAAAAACACTATGGTTATTTGGTTAATCAACACTGAGTAAACGCTCAGCTGTATATTCGTTAGTAATTAAGCCGCTTATCATGTTTGACCTTACTGCACCTAAAATGGCTAACACTTTTTCTTCGCCAGCAGCTATCGCATAAATCTGTTTATTAGCGTTTGTTTTTAAAGGCGTACTAGCTACACGTTGATTAACATTACAATCTAAAAGATTACCGTTTTTATCAAATACCCAACTAATCATTTCACCTACGCCACCCAAACTTTGTAACTGTTTAAGCTCTTGTGCATCAATAAAACCATCTATGTGTAATGGCGATTTTTCACCTAAGCTACCAATACCAACAAATGTAACATCTGCATCTCTAGCGAGTTTTAAGTTCCCGGTAATATTTTGTTGTGCATGTAATTGCTCTTTCTCTTCAATACTTCTTGGTAAGACTGGTAATGGCATTGGGTAATGTTTTGCATTGGTGTGCCCGGCCATTCTTACAACAACATCATAAGGTGAAGCAGATCCGTCCAATGCCATATTGCCTAACATAGCTACGATTTTATGTTGTGGACAATCAACAATTCTGAGCTCATTTACACACGCACGTAACACTCGACCAGTTCCCATAGCAAGTACTTTGGGTCGCTCAGATTTTAAGTGCCGCTCTATTTCTGCTGCACCAGCTTGTGCCAAACCTAAAGTAGATGAAGGTTCAGATGGATCACTAGGCACAACTTCACACGAATCTAAGCCAAAACGGCTTTTTAATTTTTCTGCTAAATCCATACATTTAGCAATTGGGTGATCGAGCCTAACTTTAATTAAACTTTGGCTAACTGATAATGCGACCATTCTTTGTGCTGACTGGCGAGAAACATTGAGTTTTTTAGCTATTTCATCTTGTGTGTTACCGCCAACATAATATAACCACCCTGCTCTAGCTGCATCATCGAGCTTCCTAATTTCTGTATTTGATAGCTTAATCACGTAAACCTCTTAAATTAGAAGGATAAGTAAACCCTGATTTTTAATTTTAATTGTATGTGTTGCTATATAAAATTTATATATAACAACAAATATACCTTTTTTTAATAAAAACAACGAGGTTTCATAGTATTATGAAATCATAACTTGAGTAATAGCACCCTTAAATTGCTTACAAAGGTGCTATTTTGGTCGCTACTGTAACCATTTTGGATTAATAAATATAGCTATTCGACTAATGATTCAAAATTTAACTGAGATTTCCGAAGTGAAGCCATCAAACCCTTTACCGATTTGTCCGCCAGAGTTAATGCCTTCTTTTTGATTAACATACTCAACTTTTAGAAGCGTTTTATCATTAAACCAGTAGCCAGTGGCTACTTGAATGCGCTCTACTGTATTGTCTGTGTGGTCAATTAAGTCTGAGGTGTTTTCGGCTTCAGCATAGCGAGCTGCTATGTATAACTTTTTAGGGATTAGATATTGCTGCGCTTCAAAAACGAAGTACTCTACTGATGTGTCACCTTCAATTACACTATTTGAATCAAAAGTAGTGCCATTTTCGTCAGCTATCCCGTTTGTACCAAAATATGTAATACCCGCAACTGCATTACCAGCAGCATCAGCAAACGTGTAATCATCAGATGATTTACCAAGCATAAAAATTAAGCTCGTTTGGTCAGATGGTTGATAAGCTAAATTCAGCTGAATGATTGATTGCTCAAGTCCAGGCATTACTCCAACGTGGGTATCTCTTTCGTTTGAAGGTGATGCTGAAAAATTATAGTTTTCACCATCGCCAAAGCGATAGTTTGTTGTTGTCACCCCATCAAGACTAGCTACCCCATTTTCAAAGCGTAATTGATCGCCTTGGTTCGCTTTTAATAAGTTTAAACCCGCTTTAAAGCCACCTTGAAACTCTAGGGTACCTTGAAGTCGGTAGTTATAACCGCGACCATCTTGAAAAGCTTCACCAAAACTAGACGTTGTAATATGGCCTGTTACATTATAAGCACGGACTACACCGCTATTTAATGTTTCGCTATAACTTAACTGGGCACCATTTTCTGCTGTTGAATAATCTGTAATACCATTACCAATAAGTGCATTACCTTGGTTATCTGCGCCGTCCTGAAAACCTTTAAATTGAAAAGGTGATCCGCCAATGTTACCTAAACGCAGTGTTAAGTTTGCATTATCTTTTGGTGTTCCATAAAGGCCTAGTAAGTCAAATTCAATACCAGCAAAATCGTTGTGGAATGAAAAATCCTGGCCTTCACCACCAAAATCATTAGGCTCTTCTGCAATGTCTATATCAGCAGTAATAAACTCATTAATATGAAATTTAAGCATAAGATTTGCTCTAATGCGGCCAAATCCAGATTCTTGCTCTTCGTCTTCTGGGCGAAATGCGCCTCCTTTTGCCTGAATTGACTGAAAGTTTTGCATTAACAAGAAATCTAGCTCAACGCGATCTAGGTACTCAGAGATATCAGCATGTGCAGGCGTTGATGTAGCCATAGCTAGTGCTATGAACGAGATTGCAAAGTTAGTCTTTTTATCATTAAACATAATAAACTCTATATTTTGTGTGGTGTGTTGATCCCAACTTTATTAAATCGCATTTTTACTTGATAAAATTGGTATTAATTTAGTGTGTATAGATAAGTCGATCCGAGCAAAAACCCGTAAATCCAATCAAAAACAAAGTTAAGGGCATAAGCTCATCTCGTGAGCATAATCACAGAGTCAATTTGGAAGGTCAATTGTTTTTTATTACAATAAATTTACAAGGTTGAATCTTTCACGTAAATATATTTTGAATCAATAGGTTAAGTAATAACTTTTAACACACAAATTAGAGAGTAATAAGTTACTGGATTCACTTAATTATATTAAATAAGTCATTCTTTTAAATACAACCTACAAAATTGCAAATTTATAACGGGTAATAAAGAGGTTATTTATTAGTGATTTTTAAGTAACGTTCTTGAGCTTATCTATTGCTTAGCTTAATATTAAAAGCATATTTAGCTGTTTGAAATAAGAAGTAAACGATATGGAATTTGTGCGCCCGCTAGAACCTATTTTAATAATTGATGATGTTAAAGATATTCGCGATTATTTAAATCAAATTTTAACCGAGCTCGGGTTTGAAAATATTCTTGAAAGCCCCGACTTTCAGTCAGCGAAAAAACTAATCGAAACTAAGTCACCTAACGTTATATTTTTAGATATTGAAATGCCAGATACCGAAGGCACCGAAATATTAGAATACATTAACGATCATTACCCTAAAATTCATGTTGTTATGTGCTCTGGTCATAATAGTCTTGAAAACGTACAAAACACCTGGGAGCTAGGTGCTAAAGGGTTTATAGCTAAACCATTTAATGCTAAAAAAGTTGATACAGTAATGAAACGGCTTGAACTTGTTTAACCACCCATTCCAATGTCTTTAAGGCTTATATGCAACGAACAATTACTGCAATAATAGATGATTTATCTACAGTTATTTATGGAAAACAAAAACAAATAAAATTAGCTCTTAGTTGCTTATTTAGCCAAGGACACTTATTAATTGAAGACTTACCCGGTATGGGTAAAACTACGCTATCTCATGCTTTAGCGACAGTGTTAGGCTTATCGTATCAACGAGTGCAATTTACCAGTGATTTATTACCCGCTGATATTTTAGGTTCAAGTATTTTTAATGCCAGTAATCACCAATTCACTTTTCATAAAGGCCCGATATTTAGTCAAGTTGTGCTTGCAGATGAAATAAATCGAGCGGGGCCTAAAACACAAAGCGCATTACTTGAGGCTATGGAAGAAAACCAAGTGACAATGGATGGCGATATCTACCCCCTGCCAAGCCCTTTCTTTGTTCTCGCTACACAAAACCCATCAAGTCAATCAGGAACTTACCCATTACCTGAGTCACAGTTAGATCGTTTTTTCATGCGTATTAGTTTGGGCTACCCACCCAAAGAAGCTGAGCAAAAGTTGATCTTAGGTGTAAACGATCGTAATTATGAAAAATTACCCGTGCGTATCAACCCGACTCAATTGGTTGATATACAAAATGAAATTAAAAACGTTATGATTACAGCGCCGGTCGTTGATTATATTTTAGCCCTAGTTGCTAAAACTCGAGTGGAAGGACATTATGCAAACTCTTTATCACCTCGCGCTAGTATTGCTTTAGGGAAAGCATCTCAAGCATGGGCTTTTATAGAGGGTCGTGATTTTACGACACCTGAAGATGTTCAAGCTATTTTTGCAAGTGTCACAGAACACAGGTTAGGTCTACAACACGAAGGGCGCGAGCAACAAATAGCACAACTGTTAAACTCAGTAACTGTACCGCTGTAATATATGAATACAAACATAGTTAGCTCCTCTGCTTTTTTTGATGCTGTTAAATCACGTTTAACTGAGTTATTACTAAAAAACAACCACCACACAAAACATCTAATTTTAAAGCACAATACTACCTATATTTTCCCTTCTAAAGCGGGCTTAGGCTTTTTATGCGTCACATTGCTTAATTTCATTCTCGGTATTAACTATCAAAATAACCTTGTTTTAGTGATGGCGTATTTGATGTTAGTGGTTATGATTTTTTCGTTTTTAACAGCTTACAGCAATGCACAAGGATTACAGGTTAAATACCAAAATTTTTCTGCTAGTTACTCGCCGGCCTCACCATTTTTGAACTTACAGCTAAAAGCAGCCTCATCAAGTCAAGCGTTTTCATTTATATACGATAATATAACAGTAGCGACTATTGATGAAATAACCACTGAACCTAAAGTTTTACAACTACCTCTGCCAATCAGTAAGCGCGGAGAGTACAAACCGACTCTACTTAAAGTGCTAAGCCTGTACCCGTTTGGTTTAGTATCCGTTTGGAGTTACATGCAATTGAGTGAATCATTTTATGTTTACCCAAAAAAATTAAAGCCACAACATTTACCAGGCTCAACGAGCGACGCTCGCTCTGCATCAGTTGGCACGTATGAACAAACCAATGGTATTGATGAGTTTGACTCTTTAAAAGTACATCAAACAGGCATGAATATTAACCGGGTGTCTTGGAAACATTACGCTAAAACACAGCAACTAATGATCAAGGAGTTTATTAATTTGAATGAACAATCCACGCTTTATGACTTTAATCAACTCCAAGGGGATACTGAATCAAGGCTCAGCCAACTTAGCTTTCTTATTAGCGAAGGACGTGAACAAAAAAGTCGATTTAGTTTAGTGCTTGCAGACACCTACTTTTCTGCCCCCAATGATGATTTGACTATGGATCAACATTACACTGATTGTCTAAAAGCAATTAGTCGCTTTAATAAAACTACAGAGTCGCTTGATGCAAACAACGCATAAATCTATAAATAACTTAGGCACTATTAATGTTTGCCTTTGTATTATATATGCTTTTGTACTTTGCTTTTTAGTAAGTGAATTACCCATTATATTTAGCGTGTTACTAGCGTTGCTGTGTAGTTGGAACTTATTGATAACCCATTTTAATAAAAATAAGCCATCGCCATTACTGGCTAATTGCTTAGCCGGTGTTAGTTTATTAATACTGTTTTACTTTGTTGGGTTTAGCGATACCGTAACACTATTTGTAGCAATGTTAATCCTGTCGAGTTTGTTTAAACTATTACAAGCGACAACCAAAAAGCATTACCAAACTATTACTTTACTAAGTTTTTTTAGTCTTTCTACCGTTTATTTATTCTCACAAACCATCATAACCACACTTGTTATAAGTGTATTATATTTTTTAAATTTTGCTGTATTAGCATTAATAGAATCAGGGAAAAGCCTTCAGTTTGCTTCAAAACAAAGTGTAAAATTATTATTACTTTCGCTGCCTATTGCAGTTTTTTTATTACTATTTTTACCGAAATTGCCAGCGTTTTGGCAGTTGCCTGGACCGAAGCTAGCTAAAACGGGTTTATCCGAATCAGTCGATCCGTTTGCTATTGCTAAATTATCAAATTCAGATGAGTTGGTATTTAGGGCTAAACTTACGCAAACACCACTAAAGCCTCCTTATTATTGGCGTGCACTCATTCATGATGAATTTAATGGTCGCACTTGGGTAATATCGGACTTTTTAAAAAAGCGTCAGAAAAGTTGGCATTCAGTGGATGTTGACGAGCAAAGTCAGGTACAAAATAAAGGGGTAAGTTATCAAATATATGCTGAGCCGGCAGCCAAACCTTGGTTATTTGGCTTAGGGCTTGCTAAGTCTAATCACAAAGATATTAAAAATACCGCGCAAGGTTTATTACTACGTCAGCGTTATTTAAGTAATAGTATTAGTTATCAAGTACAAAGCCAACCGTTGAACAGTTCGAAGCTTACAGAAACCGAACGTTCAGAAAACCTAAAAATAAATTTAAAAACAAATAACCCACAAGCACAGCGCTTAGCTGCGTCTATTTATAAATCAAACTCTAAACCAGAGCAGTTTTATGATGCTTTATTTAAGCATTTTGCTAACAATGGTTTTAGTTATACGTTATCACCTGAACCTATGTTGGGAGAAAACACCATTGACCAATTTTTATTTGATAATAAACGCGGTTTTTGTGGCCATTATGCAAGCAGCGCAGCATTTATGTTTCGTTCTGTTGGCATCCCTGCCCGTGTTGTTTCGGGGTATTTAGGGGGTGAGTATAACCAGCAAGATGGCTATTTAAGCGTCTACCAATACGATGCGCATGCGTGGGTTGAAGTTTATATTGAAAAAAAAGGTTGGAAGATTTTTGATGCTACAGCTGTCGTATCACCTGAAAGATTAAACGGTTCTTTATCTGAACATCAACAATTAAATAATGAATTTAATAATAACCTTAACTTTGGCTTATTAAGGCTGAGCAATGTCGCGGCAATAAACTGGATACGGTTAAAGCTTGAAAACCTAGATTATCAATGGACAAGCTGGGTATTAGGATTTGATAAACAGCAACAGTCATCAATGCTAAAAGCATTGTTTGGTAATAAAGATCTCTGGAAGATATCAGTTGTTGTGCTTTTATGTGTTGCAGGGGTATTTGCAAGTTACTTTATTCATTTAAAGTGGTCAAAGAAGCCCAAAAGCCAATTACATACTCTAGGAAATGATTACTTAATTATAAAAGCACACGTAGAAAAACAAGGCTTTAAATTTTCTGAATCAATTACACCACTACAGTTTTGTAAGCAAGCAGGAAATTCTATTCCTGATGCTAAACCTTATTTTGATAAATTTGCTAAGCTTTATAGCGATATTCGTTATCAAGAAAAAATATTTACCGAAGAACGTAAAAATCACAGTAAATCTCTGGTAAAATTAATTAAAAGAACAACAAATACAAAGAAATCGTCATGAATGCAGTTTTGATTGGTGTAATATCAATGCTTGGGCTTACACTTGCGCGAGTAAATGTAATTGTCGCGATGACATTAAGTGCCATGGTTGCAGGTTTAGTTGCTGGTCTTAGCTTGTCAGAAACGATTGATGCATTTAACGCTGGGCTTTCAGGCGGTGCTGAAATAGCCTTAAGTTATGCCATGTTGGGGGCATTTGCAGTCGCAATCTCTAAATCGGGCTTAACCCGTATTTTAGCTGCAAAGTTATTAGAGAAAGTAGAAAATAGCTCTAATTGGGCTGAAACCTCATTAAGTTATTTAATTCTCGGGATTATTTTGCTTTGTGGTATTTCATCACAAAATATTATCCCTGTTCATATCGCCTTTATACCAATTCTGATCCCACCATTACTCGTTGTTTTCAACAAATTAAGATTGGACCGCAGAGCTATCGCTTGTGTGATGACATTTGGTTTAGCTACTTCATATATGGTCATACCCTATGGTTTTGGAGGAATGTACCTCTATAAAATATTACACAAAAACTTAGAGAAAAACGGCCTAGATATTATCACTACTCAAGTGCCTATTGCCATGGTTATCCCAGCTTGCGGAATGGTTATAGGGTTAATTATCGCGGTGTTTTTTAGCTATCGTAAAAAACGAGATTATACGCAAGATAACACTCAAGTTGATGCTGTAAAAGTCCGAGTAGAAAAACCAAAAAAAGTTTTAATTGTTGGCTTTGCCGCTGTAATAACATCCTTAATTGCCCAGACTATAAGTGAGTCTATGATATTAGGTGGCTTAGTTGGTGTTACGGTCTTTAGCTTATTGGGTGTTGTTAAGTGGGAACAAAATAGCGATGTCTTTAGTAAAGGTGTTGCTATGATGGCAATGATTGGCTTTATTATGATTTCGGCTAATGGTTTTTCATCAGTTATTGAAGCAACAGGCGATGTAAATAGTTTAGTAAAAAGCGCGGCCTCAATTATAGAAGGCAATCAACCGTTAGCTGCTGCGTTAATTTTATTAGTGGGTCTAATGATTACAATGGGTATTGGGAGCTCATTTTCAACGGTACCGATCATAGCAACTCTATTTGTACCTTTATGTTTAGAACTTAACTTCTCGATTATGGCAACGGCTGCACTTGTAGGTACAGCTGGTGCTTTAGGAGATGCTGGTTCTCCTGCTTCAGATTCAACGTTAGGACCAACCTCTGGTTTAAATGTTGACGGACAACATGATCATATTTGGGAAACAGTCGTTCCAACTTTTTTACACTTTAATATACCTTTGCTTATTTTCGGATGGATAGCTGCAATGGTTCTTTGATAAGAATGTACCGCATAAAATTACATACCATGTGCTAATGTTTGTTGTAGAGGTAAAATTATAAAAAGCATTAGCCACCCTCTTGGTAATCTATTAATAATTTATAATAATAGTTTAGATTAGTTATTACGATATCTAGTATGATGTGTTCTTTATGTGAAGTTAATAAGCACAATCGAGTGCTTATTAATTTACCCATTTTATTTATACTAACAATTAATCTTCAAAACCATTCTTCATTTTATCGCACACAACGGGTGTAGGTCTGTGGTTGTCATCAACTGCAACAAACGTAAAGCTTCCAGTTATAGCTGAATGTTGGTCATCTCTGTGCATTGCTTCTAAGAAAATTTCAACATCAACTTTTAAACTTGTATTACCGACATATACAACCTTAGAAACAAGCTCAGCAAATGTACCTACTGGGATTGCTTCTTTAAAGTCGACTCTGTCTGATGAAATAGTCACTAAAGGCTTACGACAAAAACGAGTCGCAGCAATAAAAGCAACCTCATCCATCCAGGCTAATGCATCTCCGCCAAATAAAGTGTTATGGTGATTTGTACGTCCGGGAAATACAGTTTTTGTAACTGAGGTTGTGGATTTTTTTATTCGTTCAGTGATGATTTCATCACGGGTTTTATCTGTTGTCATTATCTCTACTTTTCGTTTTTGCTAGGGTATCGATCATCATTAGACCTGGATCTAAACGTTCGTTCTTCCAGTTAAAGCGCCAATCAAGGTGCGGGCCAGTTACTCGGCCAGTAGCCCCAATTTCTGCAATTTTATCACCATGTGTAACCATCTCCCCTACCTTTACATTCAATTTACTCAAATGAATATAGGTTGAGGTAACACCATGACCATGATCTAAAATTAATGTACCGCCAGAATAATATAAGTCATTATCCGCAAATACTACATTACCACTAACGGGGGCATAAACGGGGCTGCCTGTTTTATTAGCTATGTCTAAACCAAAGTGCGGACGACGAGGCTTACCATTAAAATAACGCTGGCTACCATAAACACCTGAGATGCGCCCTTTTGCAGGCTTATAAACAGGGTCTAAAAAGTAAGTAAGGTCAGAGTCAACTTGACGTGCTTTTTTTACCGCAATGGCATCACGGGTGATCCGTTCGCTGACTTCTTTAGGTGGAGATACATATTTTTTAGCCACACCGGTTATTTTATCAATATCGTATTCACGCTTTGTAATAGTTAATTCTTTTTGCTGAGATTTACCGTTTTTATCAACCCAGCTTAAGGTATGAGTTAACTTTGCATCACGACCAAAACCAAATACAAATTGCCCAGCTTTAGATACTTTTAGTGGTTCATCGTTAAGTGACACTGAAGAGTCACCATCAACTGAGCCGACAACTAAACCGCCTTGGGTTAAATTGCCCTTAAGCTCAACGCTTTGGCTAGAAAAACTAAGTGCAGCTAAAATTGTTGCTGAAATCAATTTATGCATAGCAAATAGATCCTTTAGCGACACCTTCATAAGCGGTGATTTTCACTTCGCACTCAGGATTATCTTGTTTCACTTGTCCTGCCAAATAATTAGCAATACATTCTACCGTTGTATCACAAGGTAAAATATCACAGCGAGCTTCACTTATAGCCATCTCAAAATAACCTTGCTGTGCTGTATAGGCAAAACATACATCATTATTATTTGCAGTAATGTGTTTTAGCTTAGAGGCTTGAATTTGGTCTTCAGCTGTAGCTAAGTATATATCTTGCCACTTATCGGCCCACTCTTTTTGTAGCCTTGGCATTGACATACCATTTAAGCTAATACCAATTTGTGAGCGATGTCCATGTATAATGCGCTGACAATTACCATCGTGTTTTTTCAAGCCATGACTATAATGATAAAAAAAGCTTTTACTATGTTCAGGCTTTACTTCAATTTCTATTTTATCAATATTATCTGGCAATTGAGGGGTAATTGTAGCAATTAGAAAATCAATAACTGCAGCTTCATCAACCTGTGGCGCATCAATAAAACAATACGCTTGATTAGGTGCACTCATCGCTAAATGGTGCTTACCAAAATGACAATCAACAGTAGTATGATCTGCGTGCTTAACTACCTCACCATCAAAGGTATTTGGAATAGCCAACTTATGATCAATACACTCATCAATAATGCCCTTTATTTGCTTTTTAACAAGCCCAAAATCTAGTAGCATTGATTCATCATTTAATTTGCCATGCAATGTTAAGTCAACAATCCAGCTCTCGCCAACAGCGCCTCGCTTTGAACATAAGTAGGAAAAATCGATAACAGTAAGTGCGTTAACAAAAAGGATCATAAACTTCCTTTAAACTGGTTAAAATTCACGGTAATTATAATGATTTTTAAACAAAAAAGCGCGTGCAAATCACTTTATAGTTAACTTACAAAGTTAACTGGTGATTTTTCAGGCGAAATGTCTATTTTTTTAACTGCTCCGAGTTGTTTAGCGTACAAGTGTACGCTAAAGTACTAGGCAATTTCTAAGCGATGAAAAGTGTTATGGAACCTAAAAATAGTTATACAAAAGAAGATTTGATCCTATGTGGTCAAGGTGAAATGTTTGGTGAAGGCAACTGCCGTTTACCAATTGACAACATGCTAATGATGGACCGTATCGTTTCAATCACTGATGATGGTGGTGAATACGGTAAAGGTCAAATTGTTGCAGAGCTAGATATTAATCCAGACTTATGGTTTTTTGATTGCCACTTTAGAGGTGACCCGGTAATGCCTGGTTGCTTAGGGCTTGATGCTATGTGGCAATTAGTCGGCTTTTTCTTAGGTTGGTCTGGTGGTCCTGGTCTTGGACGTGCACTAGGTGTGGGTGAAGTAAAATTCACAGGCCAAATTCTACCTACGGCTAAAAAAGTAACTTACCGTCTTGAAATGAAGCGTGTAATCAAGCGTAAGTTATTCATGGGAATGGCTGATGGTATAGTCGAAGTCGATGGCCGAGTAATTTATGAAGCAAAAGATTTAAAAGTCGGTCTGTTTCAAGATACCAGCGCGTTTTAATATATAAACGCATAACAAAAACGCCCCAACATTATCGTTGGGGCGTTTTTGCTTAAATAAGAAGGGTTATAACCATTATATTTTGTATAAGTTTCGGTTATCAATGGCCTCTCGCCACCCACCTAACCATTCTGACTTCGGATCCACTTGTTGATACGGACAATGTTCTTTAGAACGTCCTGCTAAACCTGCTTTAAAGCCTTGAGAGTGAGCTCTTTCTAAACGATCTCTCTTCTGTCTCTTCATAGGTAAATCCTCACCTTTTATTGTATATTTGTAGTGCAAATCACATCTACATCTAATGAATAGTAAATAAAAGTGTTAATTTCAAACCACAAAAGCAATTAAAAAAATTGACTTTAACTAAGTTGCTGATGCAAAAATGAATTAACATTAAAAAAAGTAAAGTGGTCATACCTTAAAAAGGTGATGACCAAAAACGTTCAAAATAAATACGATTTAATAATCTAAAAATTGCATTTAACTGCAACATTTATGACCTAAGGCTTTAGCAAGAGTTCCTATAAAAATCGCAACAATGACAATTTCATTACACATTTAATCTAAGCTTCTGACTTTTTGAATTTATTTGTATTGAGTTAAAAGGCTGGTTAAAAAACAACTTGCAATAAAATACGATCGGTCTAATATAACAATGTGTTTTTAAACTTAATGGTTAAGGCAATGACTACAGTACCTGATATAACACCACGCAGAGGCAGGCCACCAAAGGTTGCTCGCAGTAATAGTGATACCCGCGCACTGCTGATTCAGACGGGAGTTGAAACATTCACTGAGTTTGGTTTTAGTGCTACAGGTATAGATACTGTTCTTAAGAAAGTCGGTGTTCCAAAAGGCTCTTTTTATCATTATTTTAAAAACAAAGAAGCTTTTGGCTTAGCTGTAATTGACGCATACGACGATTACTTTATAGCCAAGCTAAGTCGTTATCTCAAACAAGATAATATCCCTCCCTTGGAGCGCATTATTAACTTTACCCAAAGTGCAAGCGCTGGCATGAAGAAATACAACTTCAAACGTGGTTGTTTAGTGGGTAATTTAAATCAAGAGCTGAATCACTTAAGCAGTGAATTTAAAACCCGGTTATTAAAAAGCTATAGCTTATGGCAACTTGAAGTTAATCATTGCCTTCAGTTAGCTAAACAACAAAAAGCAATTGCTGATGATGTTGATACTCAAAAAATGAGTGAGTTCTTTTGGCTCGGTTGGGAAGGTGCAGTTATGCGGGCTAAGCTATTGAATAACGCTTCTCCACTTATTTTGTACACAGAAATGTTTTTACGTGCGCTGCTTAGGTAGTGCTTTTTTATTTATCAATTTAAAGACGATCGGTCTAAAAGGTGCGATATGAAGAATGTAACTAAAGCAATCATGGTCAACAAAGATGAAAATACCCCCTACTCGGCTTCGTATTGTGATGTTTCCACTACTGATATGCCAAGTAATGATGTTGATGTTGATGTACTTTACAGCTCTCTTAATTATAAAGATGCACTGGCAATAACTGGAAAAGGACCTGTTGTTCGTAGCTTCCCCATGATTCCAGGGATTGATTTAGTCGGTAAAGTGACTCACTCTGATAGTTCTGAGTTTTCTGTTAACCAGTACGTGTTACTAAATGGTTTTTCTGTTGGAGAAAAATATTGGGGCGGACTTGCACAAAAAGCGAGCTTAAAGAGCGATTGGTTGATCCCTTTACCAGAACAATTAACTCCAAAACATGCAATGCAAATTGGTACAGCTGGATACACCGCTATGTTAAGTATTATTGCCCTTGAAAAACAAGGAATAAAACCTGACTCTGGTGATATATTAGTCACAGGCGCTAGTGGTGGCGTTGGTAGTTTTGCAATATATCTACTTAATAAATTAGGCTATCGCGTAATCGCAGTAACAGGCAGATTAAAAGAGAAAGGCTATTTAAAACAGCTTGGCGCAAGTGATGTTCTATCAAGAGAGGACTTTTCCGTGCCCGGTAAACCACTTGCTAAAGAACGTTTCATTGGCGCAATAGACTCAGTAGGTAGTCATACTTTAGCGAATGTATGCGCCTCATTAAAATATGGCGGTGTTGTTACAGCTTGTGGCTTAGCACAAGGAATGGACTTCCCAGCTTCCGTAGCGCCTTTTATCTTACGTGGTATATCCTTAATAGGTATTGATAGTGTAATGCGTCCAAAACATGACCGCATTGAAGCATGGCAGCGTTTGGCACAACTTGTCGACAGCGATTATCTCGATACCATAAGTAAAGAAATTAGCCTTGAGCAAAGTATCGAACATGCCCAATACTTGCTCGCCGGCACTTTGCGAGGTCGCGTTGTAGTTAAGTGCAATGAATAGCATTTAAACATGTTGAGCTAATTGTTTGGTTCAAGAAAATATAGCCCTATTTAACTTAAACCTATTAAACAGGGCTAAAGCAATTTATACTTGCGCTTGTTTAAAGTAATCAGGGTGAAGCAATGAGTAACGAAAAAATTTTTGGAAATAATCCACTACAAGGTGTAAAGCTTGAACAGGTAGTGTCCGAGCTTGTTGACCAATACAGCTGGGAGTTGCTTTATGCTTATATGCAACTTAATTGTTTTAAGACTAACCCTGATTTAAAGTCGACAGTTAAATTTTTACGTAAAACACAATGGGCGCAAGACAAGGTTGAAAATTTTTATTTATATCGCTTAAAAAATCTACCCAAACCTGATGATGTGCAATACCAATTACCACCCCGCGATCGTGTTATACCAGAAGATCACAAACCCGGTGAGCCTTGTGAACTAAGCTTTAGTGATGCAAAACGAATTCAAGCTAAAAAAGAAGCGAAAGATCGTGCGCGTACACGCAAACAACGCTCTAATGCTAGCAACCCTTGGGGTAACTAAGCGCGTTTATGCGGGGTTCTAAACGCCCCGCTAATCATTATTTATACTCTATTGCTCTTCATAAGGCATTTTTGTTGCAGCTCTAGGAAAGTTTAACTTTAAATGTTTTCTCAGCAATGATTTTACCATTTAATTCAAGTGTCATTCGCCAATCACCTACTTTATTTTCTATCGGTGCCCATAAAGTATCACCTAGATAAAAGTCCCAATTATTATCTTTTACATACTCAACACCATTAAAAGGTGGCATTACTTCACCGTCTTTATCCGGTATATCTGGATGATAAATGCAGTAATGTAGTTTTTCACCCTTTGCTTTTTTAATATTAATAATAAAACCAAATTCAATATCAAGCTGCGCATTTACCTTGGTTGTAAAAGCTTCAATCTGCGGTAAGGCCTTAGACTTCTCGTCCCAATGTGTATAAATACCATAGCTTTGCATGTTGATTATCGGTGTTGATTTAGCCATTAATCTCTCTGGGGTTTTTTGGATAAAAATGATCGTTTTGCTTTACACATAAATTAAATTCTCGGGTATTTTTATAAGGTAGCTTCATAAAACCTGCTACGCCAACATCGGTTATACTCACGGCATATTGCATTAACTTATCAAGCAAGCGCTTAAATTCCCCCTCTTTACTTGCATCAAGTAATCGGTAGTAATGGTGTATTTTCATCCTATCTGGCAAGGCTTCAAAGATAATACATCCGGTATGATGAATTTGATTAAGTTCAAAGACACAGCGGATTACTTTTTTAGGAAGTTGTAATTGCTCATCAGGATCTTTACCGTCTTCAAAATAAGAGTGTGGTCTTGTTACATCAGCCGCAGTAACATCCATTACTTCATAATTTAATTCGGGTAACTGGTCAAACTTAAAAGCCCCAGTGCCATCACGCTCTAATTGAATAGTTCTACGGGCATCAAATAAACAACATTTAAATAAGCCTTTTTGGCTTATCCCTTGCGCCAGCATTACAGTGTTATTTATTGCATCAGTAAATGCTAAATCAAGATTTTCATCGTGCATAATTAAAGATGATTCAACGAATAATGAGTCTTGTTTCCAATGAAAGCTTAGGCCCCCTACTACAGGATATTTTGCTAAGCGACTTATTGAAGCTAGAAAGGCTTTTTCTGTATCACCGGTATCAAATAAAAACTCTTTATAATACCTATCTAATTGGGCATCGTTTACGTCAAGTAAGTGATGTTCATGATCAGCTTGGCGTAAAAACTGTTTTCGTGAGCTATAAACGACAGTATCAGGCAAATCGTCTGTTTCACTATACCAAAAAGGAATGATCGCTCGCACAGCTTGGCGTTGTAATTCAGGTAAATATGCTTTAGCAATGCTTGGCATATTTCGCATAAAATAATTACCAGCGTCATCACGCGTGGCTTTATCTTTTGCCAGCATGCCGTCAATAACTTTAGCAAGCTCTTGCGGTAGGTATAAACTGGTTGCCGGGATCACACTTGCACCAAACCGACATGATTGCGCTGAAGCGAGTGCATATAGTGTAGCTGCTACTCCTTGCTCATCAAAACGCGGGGAAGATTTTTCCCCCGACATTTGAGCTTCACCGATAAAGTACACATCACCCATTCGTGCATTTGTTGTACTTAAATCTGCAGACATTAAATCCATAAAGTTGCTAGCTATAGGGTTTCCATCACTATCTACTTGGGCATACACAGAGCTCCCCCAGTCAACCAGTGATAGCTTATGGTACGTTTCGTCATAAACGATATTCGAAGGCTTGATATCACCATGGACTATAGGCTGGGGGGTGATGCCATTTTTATGATTACGTAAATCAAGCAGTACATTGCGCAACTTTAAAGCCAGCGCCATTATTTGTGCTGCGTTAAAACGCCCTTGCTTTAGGGATATTTTTTCCAGATCCTCCCCAAGAGCGCGCTCCATCATCAGAATGCCCTGCTTTTTTATACGCTCAAAAGCATAAAACTCGGGTACTAAAGGGTTATTCACTTGTGAGAGCATATAGGCTTCATCCTCAAGCCTATCTCGTACACTTTGCGCAAGTGTTATTCGGGAAAATTTAAAAACCCACGGTTTTCCTTCGTCATCAATTCCTGCGAACACGAAACCAAATGCCCCAGAGCCGATCATTTCAACGTCACTATAACCAAGGTTAGTAAGCTGTTTAATACAGATATTTAACCATTGGCGATGTTTTTTCGCATCATGATGGGAGAGCAAATAAACCGATTGCTCTTCATTGATATAAAAATTGCGGATTTCTTTGGGGTTCACTACACAAACTCAGTTTAAAGTAAAGCAGCTACTCATCTGGGTAGCTTTCAATTATTGATTTTATAATCGTTAATTACAAGCTTTAAGCCTGTTGTTTAAAATGTAAAACTTTAGTTTTATCAAAAATAAGCTGTTTCTGTACCCGCGCTATTAATTTATTAAATTAGCAATTAATTTTTACCAAAAGCGTGTTTCACCATTCTTTTTAGTTAAGTAAAAAATTATACCCAACCGCGTAGTAACTCTAAAGTAATAAACAAAGGTGCTGAAAACTATTTACGAATAAAAGTGAATAAGTTTGCACATTAAAGATCAACAATAATAACCAGCTAATTCTAACAAATTAGAATATAAGATGTTAGTAAACATAATTTAACTTTATAAACGTAGTACAAAAGGCATAACTCAATTAAAGTTATGCCTTTTTAGTTAAACTAATCATTGATTTACTTCATGAATTGTTTTACAAACGAATACCGCCGTCTATTTCAATTACACGACCAGAGAAAAAGTCGTTTTCAACAATATATTTCGCTGTTTGAGCAATTTCATCTGCTTCGCCAAAGCGCCCAACCGGTGTTACTGCAAGCATACGTTGCTTTGCTTCTGGCTTCATGGCATCGGTCATCTTGGTGCGTATAACACCAGGGGCAATCGCACCAACACGAATGCCAAACCGGCCAAGTTCTTTAGCCCACCCTGTAGTCATTGACACCACACCGGCTTTGGATGCCGCGTAGTTAGTTTGCCCAATATTACCCGCACGGGCAACACTCGACATATTGACAATTACGCCGCCTTTGCCTGACTCAATCATATGACTTGCAGCTTCACGTCCTGCTAAAAATACCCCAGTGAGATTAACATCAATCACTGATTGAAATTGTGACAATGACATTTTATCTACAACTTTTCCCTCTTTGGCTTTAATAAACATGCCATCTCGTAGAATACCCGCATTATTAATAAGCACCCCGATGTAACCAAAATCGGCGTTAATGGTATTAAAAGTATTGACCATTTCGTCTTCGTCAGTCACATCAGCAGCGTACGCTTTAACGGTTGTGCTGTGTTTAGCCGTGTGAACACTTAGCATAGCAACAGCGTCGTCAAGTATTGATTGCTGCATATCAATAAGGGCGATATTAGCGCCCATAACTGCAAATTTTTCAGCCATTGCCAAGCCTAGTCCTTGTGCGCCACCAGTAATTACAATGTTGTTGTTTTTAATATCCACAACACACTCCTACTTTGAAAATAATTTAAATATGGCGCTAAAGTCATCACTTCCTGCGCCTTTGTGTTGTAGCATAGTGTATAAGTTCTTAGCCATAGCACCCATTGGCGTAACCGAGTTACTTTGCTGGGCTGACTCCATCGCAAGGCCTAAATCTTTAGCCATTAAGTCGACCATAAAGCCCGGTTTATAATCATTACTTGCGGGGCTATTTTCCATCACACCAGGGCATGGGTTATAAAGTTCAAGTGTCCAATTTCGCCCAGAACTTGCGGCCATAATATCGCTAAGCACTTTGACATCTAAACCATTATTAATACCCATTTGTAGAGCTTCGCTGGTACCCGCCATTAAAATACTCAGCAGCATGTTATTGCAAATTTTAGCGACTTGTCCTGCCCCCACTTGCCCGGCATGGAAAATATTTTTCCCCATATCATCAAGAGCCGATTTTGCTTTGGCAAAATCACTTTGTTCACCACCGACAATAAAGGTAAGCGTACCTGCGGTTGCACCTGAAACTCCTCCTGATACTGGTGCATCCACAAAGCTAATGCCCTTAGCGCCAAGTTCACTGCCGACATGGCGTGCCGATTCTGCATCAATAGTTGAACAATCTACTACTAAAGTGTTTTCAGCAAGTGCATGGATAAGCCCAGCTTCGCCTAAATAAAGTGATTTAACATGCTTACTCGCAGGTAGCATACTAATTAGTAGCTCAGCACCTTTTGCACATTCACTGGCGCTTTTTGCCGCTATTGCGCCTTGCTTTTCAAGGTCGGTCACAGCCATCTCATTTAAGTCAAAGACTCTTACAGTGTGGCCTGCTTTAATTAGATTAGCTGCCATTGGGCCGCCCATATTACCTAAGCCGATAAAACCAATCGTTAATTTAGCCATTATATTATCCTTGAGTTAACAGTTTAAGTGGGTGAGCTTGTTCATCCCATCGTGGTGTGAAAAAGCTAGCTAACAGTGCTTCATCAATTTCATTAATCGACTTAAACTGCCAGTTAGGTTTTCCGTCTTTATCAACTAACAAAGCACGTACACCTTCTTGAAATTCACCCACTTCAGCACAACGAACTGAAATACCTAGCTCCATTTTAAAACACTCTATAAGCGTTTTATGTTGAGAGTTTTTAAGCTGTTGCTCAACCAATGCAGAGCTTAATGGACAACCATGCGCTAATGCTTTTTGTGCTCGTAATAGCCACTTATCATCCGTTTCAAGACCGTGGATGTAATCAACTTTACTTTGTAAATCATTAAATTTGCCCAGCTTTTGAATTGTGGCTAAATTAGCTTTTACATTCCCCTTTGGCATACGACCTGATAAACTTTCTATTTGAATAAGTAACTTGGTAAGTTTGTCATGGTTAAGTGATGAAGTTTTACTCCACTTTTCACTAACTATCGCGCTTAAAATACTCTCGTACTTGTCGCTGCTTGCATAGTGATCGGCAAGCTTCACGAACAATGCATCGTCGCAATTCATTGAAGCAGATGTTAGCCCTAAAAATAAACCGACTTGTTCAGGCATTTTATGTAAAAAATAACTGCCACCAACATCCGGATACAATCCTATAGTTTGCTCAGGCATAGCAATACGCGAAGTTTCGGTTACCACGCGGTGGCTAGCACCTGCCATTAAACCTAAGCCGCCCCCCATTACAATGCCATTACCCCATAGTAATATGGGCTTGTCATAGCAATGAATTAAGTAATCTAAGCGATACTCACAAGCAAAGTAATCTTGAATATAGTTTTCGGGTTGCTTGGTTTTCATAACCCCATGCAAGCTTACAACATCCCCGCCTGCACAAAAGGCTTTATCACCTGCGCCCTTTAAAATGACCATCGCAATAGCATCATCATCTGCCCACAATCGCAATTGGGGTTCTAATAACTTGATCATGTCAAAATTAAGAGCGTTAAGTGCTTTAGGCGAATTTAAAGTCGCAATACCAATTAAGCTGCCATTATCTGCACTTGCAGTTTCAAACATCACAGGTGCATCAGCCTCATTTAATAGTGTTAAATCAACCATTATCCGTTTACCCAGTTTGCTTTGCGTTTATCTAAAAAGGCATTCACGCCTTCGCGCTGATCTTCGCTATCAAACAAGCCAATAAATAACTCACGTTCAAGTGGTAATACATTGGCCATTGGTTGAGTACGCCCTTTTTGTATTAGCGTTTTACAAGCACTTACTGCAACAGGACTTTGCTCAGCCACTTGGTTGGCAAGTTTTAAGGCGCTTGTAAAGCTTTCACCTTTAGCAACAACTTCTTCGACAAGGCCTATTTGTAAGGCTTTATCTGCTTTTAGACGCTCGCCGCATAAAATCATTCGTTTTGCCCAGCCTTCGCCGACAAGCCAAGCAAGGTTTTGTGTACCACCGGCGCACGGTAACAAGCCCACTTTAGCCTCAGGCAGTGCCATTTGAGTTTGCTCTTCTGCAATTCGAATATCGCAAGCAAGCGCAACTTCAAGACCCCCTCCCATGGCATAACCATTAATTGCCGCGATTGAAACTCCACGAAAATTGCTCAGTGCTTCAAATGCATCACCAAACACTTTTGACATAGTAGCAGCAACGCCTTTATCGCCTTCGGCAAACATATTTAAATCTGCACCGGCACTAAAAAATTTTTCACCTTCACCAGTTAATACCAATGAATATATATTTTTATTATCGTTCAATTCATAAACTGTATTTTTTAAAGTGGTTAAGGTGTCTTCAGTCCATGTATTTGCTGGCGGATTATTCATGGTCAATATGGCAACATGACCTTCAATAGTTAAATCTATACTTGGGTTTGACATCATAGTCTCCTTATAAAATATCGCTGGCAGATTCGGCTAAAATACAACGCGCAATGATCACACGCATAATTTCGTTCGTTCCTTCTAGTATTTGGTGAACACGTACATCACGCACATGACGCTCAAGCGGGTATTCTTTGATATAACCGTAGCCGCCGTGAATTTGCAGCGCATCATCACATACTTTAAAGCCAACATCGGTAGCAAAGCGTTTTGCCATGGCGCAATAAGTTGTTTTTTCACTATCGCCGGTATCAAGCTTAAAGGCAGCTAATCTCACCATTTGGCGTGCTGCAACTAGTTCAGTGTTCATATCAGCCAGTTTAAATTGCAATGCCTGAAATGCAGCCAAAGGCTTACCAAATTGATGACGTTCTTTTAAGTATTCACGGGCTGTATTTAAGGCTGCTTGCGCTGTACCTAGTGAACAGGTCGCGATATTAATTCGCCCACCATCTAAACCTTGCATAGCAAATTTAAAGCCTTCGCCTTCGCTGCCTAATAAGTTATGCGCAGGAATACGTACTTCTTCAAAACTAATTAAACGAGTCGGTTGAGCGTTCCAGCCCATTTTTTCTTCGGCTTTACCGTATTCAACACCACTTGCATCAGCAGGTACTAAAAATGCTGAAATACCTGCAGCACCTTCGCCGCCAGTACGCGCCATAACAACAAGCACCTCTGTTTCTCCTGCACCAGAGATAAACATTTTTGAGCCACTTATTACATACTCATCACCTTCGCGTACAGCTTTGGTTTTAAGTGACGCAGCATCTGATCCTGAGCCAGGCTCGGTTAAACAATATGATGCTAGTAACTTGCCCATTACTAATTGCTCGCAGTACGCTGATTTCACTTGCTCTGTGCCAAAGCTTGTGATCATCCAGGTTGCCATATTATGGATAGTTAACATCGCAGTAGTAGCTGTGCAGCCCATAGCTAATTGTTCGAAAATAATGCTCGAATCAAGACGAGAAAGACCTAAACCGCCCGCTTCTTCTGGGCTGTAAAGTCCACAAAAACCAAGTTCACCTGCGGCTTTGATAGTGTCTTTTGGAAAAATATGTTCGCGGTCCCATTTAGCTGCATGTGGCGCAAGCTCAGTTTGTGCAAACTGGCGAGCCGTATCGGCAAAGGCTTGTTGATCTTCGGTTAAATTAAAGTCCATGATAGACCTCTTATTTTAAATTGTGTGTTGTCAAAATAGTGATGAACGTTAATAACTTAGCGTTCATCTTTTTTATTGTTTTAAGTTGATTATTTAAGGTTAATACTCATATTTGGGCCTGAGGCAATATCATCTTCAAACCAACGAGAGGTAACCGTTTTTGTCTCGGTGTAAAAGCGAATGCCTTGTTTGCCGTAAGTATGCTGGTCGCCATAAAATGAGCCTTTCCAACCTGTAAACGAGAAGAACGGCAGCGGCACAGGAATTGGTACGTTAATTCCTACTTGTCCTACCTCTATTTCATGTTGGAATTTACGCGCTGCTGCACCGTTTGAGGTAAACAACGACGTACCATTACCGTATGGTGACGCATTAATAAGTGTTATCGCCTCTTCAAGGGTATCAACAAACATACAGGCGAGTACTGGGCCAAAGATTTCTTCTTTGTATAAGTCCATTTCGGTGGTGACATCGCTAAACAACGTTGGACCTACCCAGTTACCTTGCTCGTAACCTTCTACCATGTAATCTGAGCCATCAATCAAACACGTTGCACCTTGTTTTTTACCGCCAGCAATAAGCGATAAAATACGCTTTTTTGCCGCTTTTGATGTTTGAGGGCCGTATGCGGCGTCTTTATCATCCCAAACTCCAGGACGAACGTTTTCAAAACCGGCTTTAATATCATCAACCCAGTCTTTTGCTTGGCCTACAAATACTCCAACTGAAATACCCATACAACGTTGACCTGCCGCCCCTACTGAAGCACCGACAAGGTTGTTAACCACATGCGATTTACTTGAGTCTGGCATAATTACCATGTGGTTTTTAGCACCCACACATGCTTGTACACGCTTTAAATTAGCAGTGCCTTTTGAGTAAATATATTCACCTACACCACAGGAGCCTACAAACGAAATAGCACGCACAATTGGATCTTCTAATAAACGGTCAACTTGCGGCTTAGTACCATGTACAACTTGTAATACGCCCTTTGGCGCGCCTGCTTCAACAAATAGTTCAGCTAAGCGCATTGGCGTTAATGGATCTTGTTCAGAAGGTTTTAAAATAAAGGTATTACCGCACACAATGGCTAAAGGAAACATCCAAAGTGGGATCATCGCAGGAAAGTTAAACGGCGTTACACCAGCACAAACACCCAATGGTTGCATATAAGATACAGTATCTATTTTACGTGCCACGTTTTCCATCGTCTCGCCCATCATTAATGAAGGGGCATTAGCCGCTTGCTCAACAACTTCAATACCACGCCAGACATCACCTTTTGCATCTTCAAACGTTTTACCTAGTTCGTGGCAAATAATGGTTGCGAGCTCGTCGTGATGCTCTTTTAAAAGCGCTGCGTACTTCATCATTATGCGGGCACGCTCTGAAATAGGCACTTCTTTCCATGCTTTAAAGGTTTCAGCGCCAGAGCTAATAGCTGCATCCATTTCAGCGTCTGTAGCACAAGGTACTTTTGCTAGTACCTCTTGATTAGCAGGGTTGATCACGTCAATTAATTCTTTTGAACTTGATTGGGTAAATTCGCCGTTTATGAATAATGGTACTTGGTGCATAATGCACTCCTCGTCTGAGGGTAAATAGTGAAACCGCAGCTAATTATTATTAAGAGGCACTGCGGCTGTGAGAGATTAAAAATGTATTAATAGGCTTCAACTGCCATTGCCACGGCTTCGCCACCACCGATACACAGTGAAGCAACTCCTTTTTTAAGACCTTTATTTTTAAGAGCATGAACTAAAGTAACTAAAATTCGTGCACCACTGGCACCAATTGGGTGACCTAATGCACAAGCGCCGCCATTAACATTTACTTTGTTTTCATCAATTTTTAACTCATTAATTGCAAGCATAGTTACCATTGCAAATGCTTCATTAATTTCCCAAAGGTCAACGTCATCGACGCTCCAGCTCGCTTTTTCAAGTAGGGACCTCATAGCACCCACAGGAGCTACGGTAAATTCACTTGGCGCTTGAGAATGCGTAGTGTGTGCAATAATTTTACATAAGGGGGTTAAATTTTGTGCTTTAGCGTCTGATTCACGCATTAACACAAGCGCGGCCGCACCATCTGAAATTGACGAAGAATTTGCCGCGGTTATAGTGCCATCTTTTTTAAATGCGGCGCGCAAGTTTGGAATTTTATCAGGGCGTGCATTGCCTGGTTGCTCGTCAAAACTCACGGTTACATCACCTTTACGGGTAGAAATTGTATGCGGCGCAACTTCGTTACTAAAAGCGCCACTTTCTATCGCTGTATTAGCTTTAGTTAACGAGGCAACCGCAAAATCATCCATTTGTTTGCGACTAATACCATATTGATCGGCAGTGTCTTGTGCAAAACAGCCCATTGCTTTGTTATCGTAAGCATCTTCAAGGCCATCGCTCATCATATGATCTTTAATTTCACCGTGACCCATACGCATTCCGCCACGTGCTTTAGGAATAAAGTAAGGCGCGTTGCTCATACTTTCCATACCACCAGCAATTGCACTATTAATTGAACCTGCACTAATTAAATCATGAGCCAACATAGTGGCTTTTAAGCCTGAACCACATACTTTATTAATGGTCGTTGCTCCTGTACCTTGCTTAAGGCCTGCTTTTAGCATGGCTTGGCGTGCAGGTGCTTGGCCAAGGCCTGCAGGCAGTACGCAACCCATAATTACTTCATCAATTGATTCGGTATTTAAACCGGCATCAGCTAGAGTACTTTGAATAGCAGTAGCACCAAGTTCAGTGGCATCAGCTCCACTTAGTACACCCATAAAGCCCCCCATTGGGGTGCGTTTTGCTGCTACAATAACAACGGCGTCGGTAGTCATAATTGGCTCCATGTTTTTAGTTATCATTTATCAGTTAATTAATAAACTAATTTAATTCTTTGTATAAAAGCATACATAAGATTTACGTTTACGCCAACGTAAATCTAAAATCAACGTTTTTGCGGTAAAATAAACTGTAAAGTTTTTTGTTTTTTGTGTTTACAGTGGCAAAAAACACCTCGCAAAGGCTTACTTAACATATAAACCTAACTTGATAACTTCCATTTTTAGAAGTCTAATGTATAAGTTCTAGATACCACTTTACCTTTACGTAAACTTCACTTATATTGGGTGTATTAGAATGAGGGAACACAACATGAAACGAGACAATCAAACAAATTTTGAAAGTTCTGCGGCAGAGCCTGCAAGTCACGAGCAAACGTTTAGTATTAGTGAATTAGCTAAAGAATTTGATATTACAACCCGCTCAATTCGCTTTTACGAAGACCAAGGCTTGATTTCACCTGATCGTAATGGCCAAACCCGCATTTATTCAAAACGAGACAAAGTACGCTTAAAGCTTATTTTACGCGGTAAGCGTTTAGGTTTTACACTTGCTGAAACAGGTCGCTTGTTTGAACTTTATGATGCAGATAAATCAAGCGCCAAGCAGTTAGTAACTATGCTCGATTTAATCGCAGATAAGAAAGCTGACTTAAGCCAACAAATGGATGACATTAAAGTTGTTTTAATGGAGTTGGTTACAGCAGAACGTCGTTGTCGTGAAACCCTCAACAACTTAGACGACTAACCTATTACTAATCGTCACAGACTCTCACAGGAACTTATTTATGAGCACTATTTCCCTTTATAAAGAAATGAATTTTGGCCTTGGTGAAACCGCTGATATGATCCGCGATCATGTTAATAGTTTTGCCAGTCAAGAAATCGCGCCACTGGCTGAAAAAACTGATATAGACAACGAGTTTCCAAATCAGTTATGGCCACAACTAGGTGAAATGGGCTTATTAGGAATGACTGTCTCTGAAGAGTTTGGTGGCGCAGGCTTAGGTTACCTTGAACATGTAATTGCAATGGAAGAGGTAAGCCGCGCAAGTGCCTCTATTGGTTTAAGCTATGGCGCGCATTCAAATTTATGTGTTAACCAAATTAACCGTAACGGTAATCAAGCACAAAAAGAAAAATTCTTACCTAAGTTAATTAGCGGTGAGCATATTGGTGCATTAGCTATGAGCGAACCTAATGCAGGCTCTGATGTAGTTTCAATGAAACTTAAAGCCGAGAAAAAAGGCGATAATTACGTACTTAACGGTAATAAAATGTGGATCACTAACGGTCCTGATGCACACACCTTTGTTATTTACGCAAAAACTGATTTAAACGCCGGCGCTAAAGGGATTACTGCCTTTATTGTTGAAGCTGACACTCCTGGGTTTTCAACAGCCCAAAAGCTCGACAAATTAGGTATGCGTGGCTCAAATACCTGTGAGCTCGTATTTGAAAACTGCCAAATACCAAAAGAGAACATTTTAGGTAACTTAAACGAAGGCGTTAAAGTATTAATGAGTGGCCTAGATTATGAGCGAGTAGTGCTCGCTGCAGGCCCACTTGGCATTATGCAAGCGTGTATGGATATTGTTGTACCTTATGTACACGAGCGTAAACAGTTTGACACCCCTATCGGCCAGTTCCAACTTATTCAAGGCAAGATAGCCGATATGTATACACAAATGAACGCGGCTCGTTCGTATGTTTATACTGTAGCACGTTCATGTGATCGTGGTGAAACCACCCGAAAGGATTCAGCAGGCGCTATTTTATATGCTGCTGAACTTGCTACTAAAATGGCTCTTGATGCGATTCAAATTTTAGGCGGTAATGGTTATATAAACGAGTACGCAACGGGTCGATTACTACGTGACGCAAAGCTTTATGAAATTGGTGCGGGCACTTCAGAAATTCGCCGCATGTTAATTGGTCGCGAACTGTTCACTGAAAGCCGATAGGATAAAACGCTATGACGATTTTAAAATCGAGTGTTAACCCACACGACCCACAGTTTGTAAAAAATCATCAAAACATGTCAGCTTTGGTCGATGACTTACAAACGCAAGTAAATCAAATTAGCCAAGGCGGTGGAGCTGCACTTATTGAGCGTCATCAAGATCGCGGTAAGTTATTTGTACGCGACCGTGTTGAAACACTATTAGATGAAGGATCTCCTTTTCTAGAGATTTCACAATTTGCTGCATTTGGCGTTTATGAACAAGCGATTCCATGTGCCGGTGTTGTTGCCGGTATTGGCCGTGTTAAAGGCGTTGAATGCATGATTGTGGCAAATGATGCCACCGTAAAAGGCGGTACTTATTTTCCGCTCACCGTTAAAAAGCATTTACGCGCACAAGATATAGCCGAGCGCTGTCACTTACCCTGTATTTATTTAGTCGATTCGGGCGGTGCAAACTTACCTGAGCAAGACGACGTATTCCCTGACAAGCTGCATTTTGGACGAATTTTTTATAACCAAGCACGTATGTCAGGTAAAGGCATTCCACAAATAGCGGTGGTAATGGGTTTGTGTACTGCAGGCGGTGCGTACGTACCTGCCATGGCAGATGAAAGCATTATAGTAAAAGAGCAAGGCACTATATTTTTAGCAGGTCCGCCGCTTGTAAAAGCCGCCACCGGTGAAGAAGTAACTGCCGAAGAACTAGGCGGCGCCGACGTTCACTGTAAAACATCAGGCGTTGCCGATCATTACGCTGAAAATGACGAGCATGCACTTTCTATTGCTCGCCAATGTATTGAACGCATTAATTATCAACGCCCTACTGCACCATTACTTGCTGAGGACGTAAAACCACCACGTTACGATATTAACGAACTTTACGGTGTTGTTGGCACAGACCTTAAAAAGCCATTTGATGTGCGCGAAGTTATAGCCCGTACTGTTGATGATTCGTCGTTTGATGAATTTAAACGCTATTTTGGCGATACCTTAGTCACAGGTTTTGCAAAAATATATGGCCACCCTGTCGGTATTGTCGCTAACAATGGCATCTTATTTAGTGAGTCTGCACAAAAAGGGGCTCACTTTATTCAACTATGCGCTCAACGAAATATTCCACTGGTATTTTTGCAAAATATTACCGGGTTTATGGTAGGTAAAAAATACGAAGCCGAGGGCATTGCTAAACACGGCGCAAAAATGGTAACGGCGGTTTCATGTGCTGACGTGCCAAAATTCACCATATTGATTGGTGGTTCTTATGGCGCTGGCAACTATGGTATGTGTGGCCGGGCATTTGAACCCACTATGATGTGGATGTGGCCAAATGCCCGTATTTCTGTGATGGGTGGTGAACAAGCCGCCGGCGTTATGGCACAGGTAAAGCAAGATGGTTTAGCCCGTAAAGGCGAAAACATGACTGAAGAACATATTAGTGAATTTAAAAAGCCGATTGTTGATCAGTACGAGCAACAAGGCCACCCCTATTATGCCAGTGCCCGCTTGTGGGATGACGGTATTATCGACCCAGCTGATACACGCAATGTATTAGGGCTTGCGCTTAGCGCTGCTAAAAATGCACCTAAACGTGATTCTCAGTTTGGTGTATTTAGAATGTAAAGGAGCACAGCATGTCAGTAACACTACAAATAACTAAATCAAATGTGGCTGTACTCCTATTAAGCCGCCCTGAAAAACGAAATGCGTTTAACGAACAAGTCATTCACGAGCTAATTCAATGTATTGAGCATGCAAACACGCTTAATATTTGTGCTTTAGTATTAAAAACCGAAGGTAAACATTTTTCAGCTGGTGCGGATTTGAATTGGATGAAGTCGATGGCTGAAAACAACTTTAGCGAAAATTTGGCTGACTCTAAACAACTCGCTAAATTAATGCATGTGTTAGCTACCTGCCCACACCCAACGATTTGCGCAGTTCAAGGCGCTGCTTTTGGTGGTGCGCTGGGTTTAATTGCCTGTTGTGATATTGCTCTTTGTAAAGACGATGCGCAATTTTGTTTAAGTGAAGTTAAGCTTGGTCTTATTCCAGCTGTTATAAGCCCTTACGTTATTAGAGCAATTGGGGAGCGCGCCGCACGCCGTTATTTTTTAACCGCAGAAGTATTTGATGCGCACACGGCTAAAAGCTTAGGGCTTATTCATCAAATAACAGGCGATTTAGACTGTGCGGTCCAAAAGATATTAGAAACACTATTAGACAATGGTCCATTGGCTGTTAAAGCCGCTAAACAGCTTATAAATGACGTTGCAGGGCATGAAATAAACGGCCAGATTATTAATTTAACTGCTGAGCGAATTGCAAATATTCGTGTTTCCGATGAAGGTCAAGAAGGCCTTAGTGCCTTTTTTGACAAACGTGCCCCTAACTGGCAGAAGTAGGATTACCCATGACAACATCTAGATTACAAAAAATCCTTATCGCAAACCGTGGTGAAATTGCCTGTCGGGTTATGCGCACCGCAAAGTTAATGGGATTAAGCACCGTTGCTGTTTATTCTGATGCAGATAAAAACGCTCAGCACGTTAAACTCGCCGATGAAGCATATCACATTGGCGCTGCGCCAAGTAAAGACTCGTACTTAGACATTAAAAAAATACTTTCAGTCGCTAAGCAAGCGGCCGTTGATTGCATTCATCCAGGGTATGGTTTTTTATCTGAAAACAGCGAGTTTGCTAAAGTATGTGAAACCAATAACATTGCATTTATTGGCCCACCAGCAAGTAGTATTGAAGCTATGGGCTCAAAAACACGTGCAAAAGAAATTATGGCAGCAGCCAATGTACCCTTAGTACCTGGTTATTATGGCGATAACCAAGACGCCGAGTTTTTACATGCTGAAGCTGAAAAAATTGGTTACCCAGTACTTATTAAAGCGGCCTTTGGCGGCGGCGGTAAAGGCATGCGCGTGGTTGAAAACAGTAAAGAATTTATGGACGCACTAGAAGGCGCCAAGCGCGAAGCCATTACAGGTTTTGGTAACGATCTTGTATTACTTGAGCGCTATGTCAATAAACCACGCCATGTTGAGGTTCAAGTGTTTGCTGATAGTCACGGCAACTGTGTTTATTTAGGCGATAGAGATTGCTCATTACAGCGCCGTCACCAAAAAGTAATTGAAGAAGCCCCTGCTCCAGGTTTGTCTGACGCGTTACGCAAAGAAATGGGTGAAGCGGCTGTACGCTGCGCGCAAGCGATTAACTACCGCGGCGCGGGTACTGTTGAGTTTTTATTTTGTGGTGATGAATTTTTCTTTATGGAGATGAACACCCGTTTACAAGTAGAACACCCGGTTACAGAAATGGTGACTGGCGTAGATTTAGTTCAATGGCAAATAAATGTCGCAGCAGGTAAGCCGCTTCCTTTAAAGCAAGCTGATATACAAACGCAAGGCCATAGTTTTGAAGCGCGTATTTATGCAGAAGATCCAAGCAATGACTTTATTCCTTGCTCAGGGTATATAACAGCGTTGAACATACCTGCTGAATCTGAGTTTATACGTGTCGACACTGGTGTTGCCTGTGGCGATGAAATAAGTCCATTTTACGATCCGATGATCGCAAAATTAATTGTACACGATGATAACCGTGATGCTGCTCTTGGGCGTTTATCAACAGCACTTGAGCAATTTCATCTAGCGGGCTTTAGCTGTAACGTAAACTTTTTACATACCCTTGCAAACCACGAAGTCTTTAAGCAAAGCGCACCAAACACGCATTTTATTGCCGATGAAGGTAAAGAACTCGTCGCCGTCGATACTGATCTTACAAAAGTAAGTACTATCATTGCTGCTTTTAGCTATGCTGTTGGATTAGCTGGATGCGAGGCGAATGCATGGCAACAGTTATCGGGTTTTAAATTAAATAGCGCCAGAGTCATCAAAATACCGTTTGTTGATCACGATGAAATCACAGCCACTAAAACCGCTGAGGGCTATACAATCAGTCTTCAAGGGGTTGACTATACAGCATCAGGTACTGTGAATAATAGCTTGTGGAATGTATTTATTAATGGTGATAAACACACCGCTCATGTCTATAGTACAGGTGCTGACATTACTGTAATGGTAAACGCACTACAGGCACATTTTGAGTTATTAAGTAAACACTATATTAGTGACCATGAAAGCGATGCCCTTCCGCTTGCAGCCCCACTTAATGGTACTGTTGTGAAGCACTTAATGGCGATTGGCGATACTGTCACCAAAGGTAACGCAGTGGTAATTATTGAAGCCATGAAAATGGAATACACCTTAACTGCGCCACACAATGGTGTATTAAAAAGCTACTGCTTCGCTGAAGGTCAACTAGTGAGCCATGGCAACCTTCTTGCTATTGTTGAGGATGAGGAGGCGTAATGGCTGACAGTGCAAACAACCTACCAAAACATGTCCGTATTGTTGAAGTCGGCCCTCGTGATGGCTTACAGAATGAAACAAGTGTTAGTACAGATGACAAGGTAGCGCTTATCACCGCTTTAGCAAAAGCGGGATTGAAAGATATTGAAGCTGGCGCCTTTGTATCCCCGAAATGGGTGCCTCAAATGGCTGACTCCACTGACGTAATTAATCAGCTAAATAAGTGCCCGGAACTTAATAATATAAATTTTAGCGCGCTTACGCCAAACTTACGCGGCGGCGAATCAGCTCATCAAGCAGGCATTAAAGAGTTTGCAATTTTTACCGCTGCCAGTGAGGTATTTTGCCAAAAAAACATTAACTGCTCAATTGATGAAAGTATCGACCGCTTTAAAGATGTGATGGACTTTGCTAAACAGCATGATATTCGCGTACGGGGCTATGTTAGCTGCGTTATGGGGTGTCCATATCAAGGTGATGTTGATATTGCAGATGTACTCAAAGTATCACAGCGACTACTTGAAATAGGCTGCTATGAAATAAGCTTGGGCGATACCATTGGAGTTGGTAATCCAAAAAAAGTAAATGCTCTACTAGACTTGCTATTAACGCATATTGATAAGTCCAAGCTTGCTGTACATTTTCATGATACTTACGGCCAAGCGCTCACAAATATTTACACGGCCCTAAACCGCGGTATAGCAACAGTTGACAGTGCAGTGTCTGGCCTTGGTGGTTGTCCTTATGCTAAAGGTGCGTCAGGGAATGTTGCCACCGAAGATGTTGTTTACTTACTACAAGGACTTGGCATTGAACATGGAATTGATTTAGAAAGACTAGCTAAAGCAGGTTGGATTATTTGTAGCACACTCAATAAACAACCCATGAGCAAGGTTTCTCTTGCGCTTAAAAACACCGTGAATAATGAAGGAGTAAGCTAATGGCCGGTTTCGATAAAGTAGTTTCAAGTTATGAAGCTGCAATGGCAGGTTTAAAAGATGGCGATACGGTTATCGCTGGAGGCTTTGGTCTTTGTGGTATTCCTGAGGGCTTAATTGCTGAAATAAAAAGAAAACGAACTCAAGCTCTTACGGTGGTATCAAACAATTGTGGAATCGACGATTTTGGTCTGGGCATTTTATTAAAAGACAAACAAATTAAAAAAATTGTGGCTTCTTATGTAGGTGAAAACGCCCTATTTGAACAGCAATTACTAAGCGGTGAAATTGATGTCGTACTTACCCCTCAAGGCACACTTGCTGAAAAAATGCGTGCGGGCGGTGCTGGAATACCTGCATTTTATACCGCCACAGGTTATGGCACACCGGTTGCTGAAGGCAAAGAAGTAAAAGAATTTGATGGTCGCCCGTATATTTTAGAAGAGTCGATCACGGGTGAGTTTGCAATTGTAAAAGCGTGGAAAGCAGACCGTTATGGCAATTTAGTGTTTCACCATACCGCGATGAACTTCAACCCAATGGCCGCCACAGCAGGTAAAATTACGGTCGCCGAAGTAGAAGAAATTGTAGAGCCAGGTGAACTTGAGCCAAGCCAAATTCATACTCCAGGTATTTTTGTTAACCGCGTGATTAAAGGTAATAACTTTGAAAAACGCATTGAACGTATCACTACTTGCGATTAAGGAGCAATAACAATGGCATTATCACGTGAACAAGTTGCGATGCGCGTAGCAAAAGAACTACAAGATGGTTATTACGTTAATTTAGGCATTGGCATCCCTACTCTTGTGGCAAACTATGTTCCAGACGGTATCGAAGTAATGTTACAATCTGAAAATGGTCTATTAGGCATGGGTGCCTACCCGAGTAAAGATGAAGTTGATGCTGATATGATCAACGCGGGTAAAGAAACCGTGACAGCAGCGACAGGAGCTGCCATATTTAATAGTGCAGATAGCTTTGCCATGATACGGGGTGGTCATGTAGACTTAACTGTATTGGGCGCGTTTGAAGTAGACCAGCATGGCTCTATTGCATCGTGGATGATCCCTAAAAAGCTGATAAAAGGCATGGGCGGCGCGATGGACTTAGTCGCTGGTGCAAAAAATATTATTGTTACGATGACTCATGCTAGTAAGCATGGAGACTCTAAGTTATTAGAAAGTTGCACTTTACCGTTAACTGGGGTTAACTGTGTAAAGAAAATCGTAACTGATTTAGCCGTGCTTGAAGTAAAAGGCGGCGCATTTCATCTAATTGAACGTGCACCAGGTGTCTCAGTCGATGAAATAATTAGTAAAACAGCAGGTAAATTACTTGTTGACGGTGACGTTCCTGAGATGGCTGTTTAAGCCACCAACTAACCCTGTACCGACCTCATTCCCAGTGCCAATGGCGCTGAGTTACCCAAAATCCCTCGCAAGAGGGATTTTTTTTAGTTATTATTCACAGCCTATTTGCACTTCTATGATGCACATTTTATTTTAAAACATTATTTTGGTAATAAAATGCTGATATGATCACTCATTATTGGGCTATTATACACTTAACAAGTTGGGTCATTAATTGCTTAACTTATAATATTAATGAATGGATGAAATAGAGTTATTATGCAAACGCCTATTCGTGGATTACGCTCATTTTGTGTCGCAGCAAAAAGCTTAAGTTTTAAAGAAGCTGCAAATCAGCTATTTTTAACCCCTTCAGCCGTAAGTCATCAGATAAAGCAATTGGAAGAACAATTAGGTATAGATCTATTCGAGAGACAAACTCGCTCAATTAGTCTCACCTCAGCCGGTAAAAACTTTTACGATTCCGTATCGCCTTTAGTTAAAGCACTTGAAAGTACTATTAATGAATTTAGTCAGCTACAAGAAAACGTTAGTATTAGCATCACCCTACCTGAGTTTTTTGCCAGCGAATTATTAATGCCTAAACTGAGTGCATGGACTACCGAGCATCCTAATATTAATTTACAGCTAAATACCATGAAAACCAGAAAAGAACTGAGTCAGCTAAGCGATGTATCAGTTGTTTTATCATCATCCAAGCCTATTGACGGTTTAGTACATGAGTTATTCGCTCTTGAATATATCCCTGCATGTAATAAACAAAACCTACAGCGCTGGAAAGAAGATCCACTCGATGCTTTAAACCAAGTCCCACTGATCTTACATAAATCTCGTCCATGGTCTTGGCATCAATGGGCTGATCATGCGGGTGTTGATGATTTTTCACCTAAGCAAATTATCCAAATAGACAGTATGTTTGGGGTGACTCGCGCCGCCCAACAAGGTATGGGCATTGCTTTAATTCCTCTACCTATTAGTCAAACTTGGCTTGATGAAGAATGGCTCCATAAATTAACGGATATTCCATATAAAACGAAAGACAAATATTATCTTGTCCAGCATGAGTCTAACCAAAGTAACCCATCACTAGACTTATTTACAAAATGGATGGTAGATACGTTTCAGTATTTAAAATAGATATAAAATACCGTGGTGCTCTGTATTAGTGCATAAAGTAGGTAACTCTTGAACCCTACTTAATTATGCTCAACTTTAGCAACACCTCTTTGGAAGTTAAAATTTATTACAACTTTAATTTTGCTCTTTAAGTTAAGCATAAGACTAAAGTCTACAAGTTAGAAAAATTCACTCATTAGGTTTATTTTTATCGTTTGTCGCATTGAGGCTAAGATCCTAGAATTTAATTGTTGGCGATGAACACCAACTTAACCAGAGGATTTTTATTATGTTTAACCCACTTTTGAAACGCATTGCACTTACCGCTCTTTTAACTTGTTCAGCTGTAGCAGTCGCTGATCAAAGTGACTATAAGTTAATGGTTATTAAAGACTTGCAAACATCTCAGGCAATTATTTCAGGCCAGTACGAAACTGTATTAAGTAGTAATGTAGAACAAAGTATTGATTTAGAACGTAAATATGAACTTGCATTTAACCGCTGCGCCGCAAATATAAAAATGAAAAAATTTGTCGATGCAGAAACGTTATGTACACAGGCAATTACCTTACTAAAAAACAGTAAAGTACCTGGCTATAAGCGTCGTGAATTAACTTCTTTTGCATTAAGTAACCGTGGCATCGCACGTATAATGGCAAATAATAATACGGCTGGACTATCAGATTTTTATGAAGCAGTTAATGTTTCAGGTAACGATTTGGTTTCACATAACCTTAATCGCGCTAAACAGAATTTATCGCTTTAATACTAAATACCCTATACTAGACAAATAAAAACAGCGCTCTATGGCGCTGTTTTTATTTGTCTAAAGCTTTTAAATCTTGTAAAGATTAACTTTCTACCCGCGGCACAAACTCAAGTACTGTAGCGTTTATACAATAACGATCTTGACCCTGTGGCCCTTCGCCTGGGAACATATGTCCTAAATGTATTCCAGATGTTTTAGAACGAATTTCTATACGGCGCATACCCCAGCTATTATCTTCGTGCTCAGTGATATTACTTTCAATAGGATGAGTAAAGGATAACCAACCCGTGCCAGAGTCAAAACGCTCACGAGTATCAAATAAAGCTTCACCACTTAGCTTATCGATAAAAATACCATCCGGTGTATTTTTAAATTCTTTATATTCCTTACAATAAGGCCTATCTGTATCAGAGTCAAAAGCAACATCATAACCTTGACTATTACCTAACTTAAATGCGCCAAGTGCTTTATAAAAATCTTCACTGGTTACATAGCCTTGTCGTCCATAAACTTCTTCTCCATTTTCTATAAACAGTATAGTCGGAGTTGCCCAAGTTGCTGACTTAATTGTTAAACCGTCAAGTTGATCAGCTTTACGAAAAGTAACGGGAATAGAACCTTTATAATCGTTAAGCACCTCTTTTTTAAGCTTTTCACAATAGGGGCAGTAATCACGAGAATCTATAATAACAATGTGTTTTCCAGCTAATAATGCCTTGTTACTTACCTGCTCTTCTTGACGTTTTTCAAACACTACGCCAGTTGAGTGATCAGGGCAATATCCATTAGGGTTTTTGACCAAATAGTTTTGGTGATACTCCTCAGCCGGATAAAACGTAGTTAGCGGTTTAATGATTGTTTTAATTTCACCATAACCTGCTGCGGTAAGCTTTTTCTGATACTCATCTTTGATTGTATTTGCAGTAGCAAGTTGTTCAGAGCTGGAAGTCAGAACGGTTGAGCGATATTGCGTACCAATATCGTTGCCCTGACGATTTTTTTTAGTTGGATCATGGCCTTCAAAATAATTTTTCAATAAAGCTTCTGCGCTGATGATGGTACTATTAAAGGTAACTTTAACTACCTCAGCGTAATTATTTTCATCGTGCCTACGTGACGCTTTTGTAATTTCACGGTAACTAGCACGAAATCCGCTCCCATCTGCATAACCAGATTGTGCATCCAGTACGCCGTTTAATGCTTCGTAGCGTTTCTCTGCGCCCCAGAAACAACCAGAACCTAGTACCAATGTTTGCACATGCATGGTGGCTTGTGTTTTGCTGTTTTGAGCTGCGGTAGAGGAAAAAGTAACACCTGTACTGCCAATAACAAACAGAATAAAACCTGCCTTTGTTAATTTATTCAATATATTAATTCCTTACTAGGTAATTGCTTATTTTAGTAGACCATGCATTAAACAACTTTATTTCAAATTTATACTGCTTTAATCGCTAATTTTTGCACACTCAGCGTGTATAACTTAACCTTGTAGTCTAATTAAGGTACAACCCCTGATATTATAATTAAAAGGTATCATTATCATGAGTAAACTATTTAAAGCATCGGCTTTAGCACTAACAATGACATTAAGTACGCAGCTTAACGCCGCTGAGTTCAACTTTTCATCGAGCATTAATGACGAGGCGCAAGCGCTGGTCGTTTTTTATAGTAAAAATGAACAGCAGTACTCTTTAAGTACCCAAGATAAGCAACTTACAGAGCAGCTTAAGCGAGCAATTGAAATTGAAAAATTTACTGGCAAACTTGGCAGCGTAGTTGAGCTGTTAGCCCCGCACGACAGCGGTTTCGAACGTATACTGATTGTCGGCACTGGTGAACAAGACTCTTTTGATAAAGCGGCGGCAGCAAAGTTAGGAGGAGATATTCATGCTCGCCTACTAAAAAATAAAACGACAACAGCAAGTGTTGCATTTGAAGGTATAAAAGGAACTATTAATAATAGTGATTTAGCTGCAAACTTTGCTCATGGTATCAACTTACGTGATCATCGCTTTGAAAAATACAAACAAAAACCGAGCATAAATACAGTTAACTATACCTTTGATGTTAACGATTCTAAAACCACTGATAAGATGTATTCAGTACTTAAAAGCATTCAAGCTGGTGTTTTCTTGGCGCGAGACTTAACCTCTGAAGTTCCCACTGAAATGACCCCTGTTGATTTTGCGAATGCGGCTAAAAAACTTCAAGAATTAGGGGTTGAGGTAAAGGTTTTAGAACCCTCAAAAATGAAAGAGCTTGGCATGGGAGCACTTGAAGCTGTTGGCCGTGGTAGCGAACAAGGATCACGACTCATTGTTGCACACTACAAAGGCTCAAATGATACTCCTATTGCTTTAGTCGGAAAAGGAATTACCTTTGACTCTGGTGGTTATAGTATAAAGACTGGCTCGTCAATTGCGCGGATGAAATCGGACATGGCAGGTGCTGCTGCGGTATTAGGCACCGTAAAAGCAATGGCCTTAGCCAAAGCGGACAAGAATGTTGTAGCCGTAATGGGCATGGCAGCTAATATGGTCTCACAGTTTTCTGTCGCACCAGGTGATGTAGTTAATACTGCTGAAGGATTAAGTGTAGAAATTTTAAATACTGACGCTGAAGGACGCTTAGTGTTGAGCGACGCAATGTGGTATGCACGTGAGTACTATAAACCTGAGATTATGGTTGATATAGCGACGTTAACAGGGTCAAAAATTGGCGCTGTAGGAAACGATTACGCAGCAGTATTTTCTTCAGATGATGAACTTGTGACTGAATTAACCTTTGCGGGTAAACAAGTGAATGAAAATTTATGGCGCTTACCTTTAGGCTATAAAGAAACCCTTGAGTCACCTATTGCTGACCTTACAAATATTGGTTCTAGCGGTCCTGGGGCAACAACAGCAGCAAGCTTTTTAGAGCATTTCGCTGGAGAAACTCGCTGGGTACACCTTGATATAGCTGGTAATGCGCTAGCGACTAAAGGTAAAGGAGAAATCTCACCAGGAGGTACAGGTTACGGAGTTCGTTTATTAAGTGAATGGCTATTAAAAGACTAAAGCCATTTGACTGCGCATAAGTGTTAGGCTTACATTTATGCGTAGTCACTTATATATACCCAAACAGCCTCAAAATGTCTTGCCTAAATCACTTTTTAATTCTAACTGAAACTCACATCTTTAGATCGCTTGGATATATAACAATAAATAACGCTATCAACATTTTATGTCATTTGTGTTAGCTTAGTTTAATCAATTATTAATAAAGTTATAAGTGATGACTAAAGACTTAAGCGTAGCTACCTATATTCTTAGTAATAACAGCTTACTTTTAGATGCAACACATCTTGGTGATAACATCTTATCGATTCAAAAAAAAATTTGGGCTTTGGTTGCCAAATGTAATGAATCTAAAGCTTTTGTAGATGTAGTCCCTGCAATGAATTCATTAACCGTGTATTTAATAAATAGTGATGAGCTAACTTTTTGGCAAACGACCTTAACAAATTGGTGGCAAGAAGTAGATGAAAAGCAGCATCAAGGTTCGCACCACAAAATAATAACCCGCTATGGTGGTGTTCATGGCCCTGATTTAGATTACGTTGCACAAGTACATAAATTATCGGTATCTCAAGTTATCCAATTACACAGCCAGGTACATTATCAGGTGTTGTTTTTAGGCTTCCAACCAGGTTTTGCTTATTTACACGGGCTCGATAAGAAGCTCACCACCCCAAGACGCAGCGAGCCACGCACCCGCGTACCAAAAGGCTCGGTTGCTATTGGTGCCAATCAAACCGCTATTTATCCTGCTGACTCACCTGGAGGCTGGCATATTATTGGTCATACAAATCATCCTTTATTTGACACCAGTAAAGAAACACCTTGCACTATAGCACCCGGTGACACACTAGAATTTGTAGTTGAGGATTAACCATGCTGACAATTATTAAACCTGGAATACAAATGAGTGTACAAGATGCTGGCCGCGCAGGTTTTCGACACCTTGGCGTGGCTAAATCAGGTGTACTTGATAAGTATTCACAAATTATTGCTAATCGACTTGTTGATAATACTGATAATGCCCCGGTAATTGAAATTACTTTAGGTTTAGCTGAATTAAAATTCCAATGCGACACGAGCATTGCTTTACAAGGCGCTGACTTAAAAGCAAAACTGGATGACACCCCCATTTACCCCGGCTGGCGACATGAAGTAAAACAAGGTCAAACGCTTACCTTTGCCTCTGCACGTAATGGATTTAGGTGTTATTTAGCTGTTAAAGGCGGTATTGATGTGTCAACTGTGATGAATAGCGCATCAACTGATTTAGGCGCTGATTTTGGCGGCTTCAATTCTCGCGCATTGGCAAGCGATGATAAGCTTACGTTTGGAAACTTCAATACACAACCCAACCCTCAACCAGAAAAAGGGGCTATGGCTCCGGCTAAACGTCGTATTATTCGTCTGCATTCCAGCGCCCACAGTGAACTTATTGGCAAGGAAAAACTCAATGAGTTTATTAATAAAAAATGGCAAATTACCCCGCAAAGTAACCGAATGGGGCTACGTTTATCTGCTGCCAACATATCTCTTGAGCATAACCATTCACTGCCATCATTAGGCGTTGAACCAGGGAGCATTCAACTACCGCCTAATGGTGAACCCATTATATTACTTAATGACTGTCAAACGACTGGTGGTTACCCGTTACTCGGTACCGTAATAAGCGCAGATCTACATCAGTTTGCACAGTTTAAAACGGGTGATAATGTACAATTTGAATATGTTGATTTAGCAACTGCTGAGAAAGCCCAGCGAAAACTAGACAGCCATTTAAACCAATGGATGATTGCTTTACAAAAAAATTAATTATCAACGCACCAAAATGGCGCGCACTGCATAGTAAAATGTGTAGTGATAGCGCCGAAAGTGCTCACAATCGGTCTAGTAAATTCAAATGGCGAAATAACCCCCTCACCACCGACTATTTTGGTGCACCTAGCACTATAGTGGTGCATTAATTATTCTATATTTTTTCTAAAAGCTATGTGACTTAGTTAAATATTTCTGTTAAAACAAAGGTTAGCAGTTAGCGAATGGTTAGCTGCACACATAATTGGAATGAGGAGTCACTATGTGTTCAATTTTTGGGGTATTAGATATAAAGTCTGATCCTAGCAAATTGCGAAGCCAAGCAATTGAAATGTCAAAATTACTACGTCATCGCGGACCTGACTGGTCAGGTGTTTATTCATCAGACAAAGCTATTTTAGTGCACGAACGTTTAGCTATTGTCGGCGTATCAAGTGGTGCACAGCCTTTATATAACCCAGAAAAAACAAATATTTTAGCTGTTAATGGTGAAATTTATAACCACAAAGAGCTAGCAGCAAATTTAGAAACCGATTTCACTTTTCAAACCCAATCTGACTGTGAAGTTATTTTAGCCCTATATAAACAAAAAGGGCCTGAGTTTTTAGATGACCTAAATGGCATTTTTGCTTTTTGCTTATACGATGAAGAGCAAGACGCCTACCTTATTGGACGCGACCATATCGGTATTATCCCGCTTTATACTGGGCATGACGAGCATGGTAACTTTTATGTTGCCTCTGAACTCAAAGCATTATCGCCTATTTGTAAGCAGATTGAAGAGTTTCCACCTGGTCATTACCTTTACAGTAAAGATGGTGAGCTTAAGCCTTATTACAAACGTGATTGGGAAACATTCGATGCAGTTAAAGATAACAGCGCACAAGCCCAAGACGTTAAAGAAGCATTAGAGGCGGCCGTAAAACGCCAGTTAATGTGTGATGTACCTTACGGTGTATTACTTTCTGGTGGTTTAGACTCTTCTGTAATTTCAGCAATCACACAGCGCTTTGCTGCTAAACGTGTTGAAGATAACGACGAAAGCGATGCATGGTGGCCAAGACTTCATTCGTTTTCTGTTGGTCTTGAAGGTTCACCGGATTTAGCTGCAGCACAAAAAGTAGCTGATAAGATTGGTACAATTCACCACCCTATCCATTTTACGATTCAAGAAGGTATAGACGCGCTTAAAGAAGTGATTTACCACATTGAAACTTATGATGTAACAACAATTCGTGCATCAACCCCAATGTATTTAATGGCTCGTCAAATTAAAGCTATGGGTATTAAAATGGTACTATCAGGCGAAGGCGCTGATGAATTATTTGGTGGTTACTTGTATTTTCATAAGGCGCCTAATGCAAAAGAGTTTCATGAAGAACTTAATCGCAAAGTATCAAAACTACATATGTTTGACTGCCTACGCGCCAATAAATCAATGGCGGCTTGGGGAGTTGAAGCACGAGTTCCTTTCTTAGATAAAGAATTTGTTGATACCGCCATGCGTATAAATCCAGAAGCAAAGATGTGTATAGATGAAAAAATCGAAAAACATATATTACGCGAAGGCTTTGAAGGTTACTTACCTGATGAAGTTTTATGGCGCCAAAAAGAGCAGTTTTCTGATGGCGTAGGTTACAGCTGGATAGATACTTTAAAGGAATATGTCGCTGAACAAGTAAGTGACCAAGACTTAGCTAACGCCCACTTCAAGTATCCTATTAATACGCCTGATTCAAAAGAAGCATATTTTTATCGCCGTATTTTTGAATCACACTTTCCAGGTGATGCCGCGGCTAAATGCGTACCACACGGTAAGTCTGTCGCATGTTCGACTCCTGAAGCGCTAGCTTGGGATGCATCATTTCAAAACAATGCAGATCCTTCAGGCCGTGCCTCAGGTATTCACAACGACGCCTATGCCCAAAAGAAATAATAAGTATCCTTACTTATTAGCCGGCTCACTGCACAAAGCAACCCGCTTTGTGCAGTTTGTGGGTATAGAGCGTGTTTTTTATCATACAAAGACACACCAACAAGGTTCATCTGCATTAATTGTTATTTATACACATGGATTGACTACATTCATGATGCAGAAAATAGCAAAAAAAACAGATCAACCCGCCACTGTTTTTTTAAATAAAGCCGATATATCCAAACCAAAATGTGCAATTAGGTGGTTTAATCCAAATAAAGAAATTCTTCGCTGCGGTCACGGTACATTAGCGGCGGCCTATTTTTTAAAAAAATACCAAGGGTATTGTCCGGCTGTATTTAGAAGGGGTAAAGGGATTGTAAGTAATGAAGAGTTTAAGATAATAAGTCAAAATGGCGCATTACAACTTCAACTAGCACCTATCATCAGTAACACTATTAACAATATTGAGATATTATCAAAAGCAGTTCCGGTAACTTTAAAGAGGCTTTATCAAACAACTGGCCATGAGGGTTATACAACGGCGTTAATTGATAGTGAAGTATCCCTAAAAAATTTAAAGGTTAACGTGGAACAGCTGAAGCTCCACCCTTTCGCTTTAATTATTTTACAAAAAACGAAAAACAAACGACATCAGACGCAATGGAGGTTTAGGTATTTTGCACCTTATTTTGGCGTCAACGAAGATAATGCAACAGGTTCAGCACTGAGTATAATAGCACCTATCATAAAATCACTAAGCGCCCAAACTCACGCCGTACTAATACAGGAGTCACCGAGCGGTGCTGTTATTAATTATCAATTAAAAAATAATGTCATCAATATCAGTTAACCTAGCACTTTTTATATAGCTATAAAGTACTCCTTTTAATAGCAAATGTGTCAATTTAAAGCTCAACATTATTTAATTTAAACGTATTGAGAGGTTTCTTGGTTTAAAAGTTCACTTAATACATCAGGTTCAATTTCATCAAATACCCATTGTTGGTTTGGAAACACTGCTATATTAATACTTTCGTTTTTAAAAAGTGGTAACCAGTAATCTATAAATTCATGTAACGATAGTTCACATACAGCGTAGTTCTCAATGCTATTTGTGAAAACGTCTGCATAATCGGGATGCGGCCACACAGGAACCGATTTCATGCCTTCAGCATTTATACAAAAAAAGAAACCGTCATCATTTTTCACACCCCAGAGTTGTTCCCAATCTGCGACTCGCTCAATAAAATGGCGACTGCGTTTTTCAGCACTTAAAGATAACACTGCACTGAATTGATGCTCATTCATTTTATATGGCATAAAAACCAAACGCTCACTATATAAATTAATACAACAAATTGTAAATTTTATTCTATTACTGTTGGATGAAAAAAGGTTTCTGCTTCAGAAATCAAATGCTCTAATTGTCCAGACTCTATAATAAGTGAAACTTGGGTACTCCAAAAAGGCTCCCACGTCCCTGTACATAGTTTTGCTGTTAAAGTTATATGGCCTGTTTTGTCAGAAGTTGCGAAAAGCTGAAACTCCCCTTCGAGGGCACTCCAGGATTTTTCACCTTCCCAGCCATTTCTATTTTGAAATAACTGATTGAAAAAATCTATCGGACTTTCACCGTATACATGATTAGTAACACGAATATTAGCACTTAATTCGTTCCCGATTAAGGATACACAATAAAAATCAACCCAGCCTTGGGAATTAACTTCTGGTGAATGTAATTCTATTGATATATTTTCTGTTGAGGTTATTTTCATTTGTATTGCTATAGTTTCCTATTGTAATTAGTAATTTAACTTACAATCTAATTAGGTTAATTCAGCAGGACCAACTTTTTCGCTCATTAAAGCTATAAAATCGTCATGCTCTGTTACAGCTCGTTTAGGTATTATATGAAAAAACTGATTGCTAATATAAATTAAGTAAAGATCTGGAGTATTAGCCCATTTATGAATCTCTTCCCATGTAAACTTACTGATTGTTTGGGAGTTCTTATGGGTAACATACTCAGGAGTTAATTCAACTTCAGTATAACTTGCTATCGCCTTATTTTGCGTAAAATGCTTTTTACTAATATAAGGCATGAGCCAAAGCTGGGCACCTAAGAAGCCTAAAAAGCCAAATACCAACGGTGTGAAAAACAATAAATACATGCCTGTTAGTAAACCCGCAACGAAAAAAATGCTTCCCATAGTTAGATAGATAGGTAGTAAAATTTTATTGTTTTTAACGCTTATTTTGACCGCTTGGTGAAACTCGGATTCTTTTAATGTATATTCAATTTTCAAACTTTAACCCTTTTTATGATTTATTTAATGTGCAAGTTTTATGAACCAAATGGTTTAGTGAGTTATTGATAAACACTTCTAACATTAATTTACCGAACGTACGCCCCATAGGTTTGACTATTTCATACAGGCTTTTGTTAATTATATAAATTTCCAACTTAGTCTAAACTGAATAGCTTACTGTTTACATAACCTTGGTAATCATACATGCTGTTCTTATAAAGCGCTGTCATTCATGTTTCATATTATATTGTGCCCTAATGGCTGTTTATGTTTGATAACACAGCAATCGTAAACTAAACCGTAAAGAGGCTTAATCATTGAGTAAAGTACAACAAAGAATCGACTCTGCAATTGCTAATTATTCTGTCGCTTTGATGAATAATACTAAATGGAAGCATGTTTTCAAAAAGCTAACAGAGTTTCAAATGATATTTCAAATAGCTTTTGTACGTGAGCATAAGTACGGATCATTACAAAAGATTCATACGTTAGATGTTATTGATGACCACTTAGCAGATGGGTGTGTATGCGGGGGACCTACGTACTTTAAGGAAATATATGCAGTGAAAATAATACGCTTTAACAAAAGCCAAAATGCTGCAACGGGAAGGTACGAGAATACAACAACATCAAGCAATGCATTTTTAGATAGCCTGCAAGCATTTGGTAGGTTCCCGATAGAAATAACCGAGGAAAATATTTATATACACGGGTATCAATAAGGTAACTACCGCTTGGTGAATTAAACACTCAGCTACAACAAACTATAACTGACTACGATTAGCTAAGCTTAATAGACTCAAATTGGCCTTAATAGGCATAAGGCAAAGTAGTTCTTATCATCTTGCCAGGTATTCTCTAATGACAAATTGGCTTGTTTGGCTAAGTTATTAAATGATTCGAGTGTGTACTTGTGCGAATTTTCAGTGTGTATACTCTCTCCTTTTTCAAACCTAACTGATTGACCATCAATAGTAACTGTTTGTGCGATATCACTGACTAAATGCATTTCTATACGACTATGTTGCTCATTAAAGCGCGATTCATGGCTAAAATGCTCGAGCATGAAAGTACCACCTAATTCATTATTAATACGCTGCAATAAATTTTTGTTAAATGCAGCAGTAATCCCCGCTTTATCGTCATAGGCATCAAGAAGCACTTGCCTTTGTTTAACCAAATCAATTCCGACCAATACATAGCCGCCTACACCACACAATCGGTTAAAGTTTTTTAAGATCTCGATTGCTTTTACTGGTGAGAAGTTGCCAATAGTAGAACCTGGAAAGTACACTAAGTTGGTCTGATTATCTAATGCATGCTCTACTGATAACTGTTTTACCATGTGACTGTCAGTAAAATCACCAAGCAATGGGCTGATTGCCAATGTTGGAAATAACGGGCCTAAATGTGCAAGAGAATAGTTCAACATTTCTGCAGATATTTCAAAAGGTACAAAATTTTTAACGGCTTTTAAATGTGCCAGTAAATAAGCAATTTTTTTGCCTGAGCCACAGCCTGGCTCTATTATTGATAAATTATCTGGCAATAACTGTGCAATAGCTTGGCTATGCTTAGTTAAAATTGAAAGTTCTGCTCGGGTTACATAATATTCATTTAATTCAGTTATTTGTTCAAAAAGAGCAGCGCCCGCATCATCGTAAAAGTATTTACATGGTAAGTTTTTTTGCTGTTGTACAAGTCCTGTAGTTACATCATTTAAAAAATCATTATCAATCATCTCAGTTAACTTAAAGTCACCTTGAATTTGGTTCATAATTTATCCTTAGCGAGTCTAATTCCGCTTTGCATCCATGCTTGATGTGCATAGTAAAAGTTACGATAGCTAACACGTAAGTGTTTATCTGGAGTTAGTGCGCAACCACCACGTAGTACCATTTGGTTACTCATAAACTTTCCGTTGTACTCACCAGCAACACCAGCAATAGGTTGAAATCCGGGATAGGGTAAATAACTACTGTTTGTCCATTGCCAACAGCAATCATCCAACTGAGAAAATAAAGCACGCTCAGGCGAACTCGCCGCTCGCTCCCACTCAAACTCAGTAGGCAGACGAGCATCGGCAAAGGCCGCATAAGCACTGGCTTCATAAAAAGAAACATGTGAAACAGGGGCATTTAAATCAAGTTTTTTTAAGCCATGTAAAGTAAACTCAAACCAACACCCTTCTATTAAATGCCAATAAAGCGGTGCTTTAGTATCGAGTGTATTAATATGTGCCCACCCATCACTTAGCCAATACTCTGGATTCTGATAGCCTTTCGCTTCTATAAAGGCTAAGTATTCACCATTTGTTACCAGCCTATTAGCTAAACTAAAGTCATGGCTCAATACTTGGTGGCAAGGTCTCTCATTGTCATAACTAAAGCCTTCACTCATCGCTCCAATATTAATTATAGATTGGTCAAAGTCGTAAAATACCATTGCAGATGATGAAGTGTGTTTACTGGGTTTATCGTCATTTTTGCGGTAGCTTGGAAAAATAGGGTTAACTGAAAAGTTATACTTTATATCCATTAACATTAATTCTTGGTGCTGCTGCTCATGATTAATGCCCAACTCAACTATTTCAAAGTGCTCATGATTAACTGTTGCACTTAAAAGTGTGGTTACTTGGTTATCTATATATTCACGATAACTTAGGATATCAGTCAAGCTCGGTCTTGATAAGCAGCCCCGCTGGGCACGACTAAATTGCGAACCAATGCCGTTATAATAAGAATTAAATAACACGGTGTAATATTTATTAAACTCAGTGTAATTGGCCATGTGGGCCTTGAGTAAAAACGTTTCAAAAAACCAACTTGTATGGGCTAAGTGCCACTTGCTAGGACTTACATCTGCCATTGCCTGTAATTGGCAATCCTCTGTTGATAAATCACTTATAATGCTTCGTGTTACTTGTCGCGTTTGTTTAAAACGTAAAATAAGTGACTCGTTGAGTGTCGATGCAGTTATCCTTTGATCTATCATTTTATTATTCTGCCTTTATCCTTGCCTAACTAGAAATAAAATAGGCCTCTATTCTTTTAAATCATATTTAGATGACACCCAGATTAATTGTTTATGCAAAATAGAGCTACCCCATTTATCATAAAAATTATTTATCACTAATTTAGTATAGTAGTAAATAGCTAACAGCTCATTATTTTTTATGAATATTACCTATTATTCAGATATTTAGCAGTGCTACTGTTTACATTTGTAATATACCACCTAAACTAATGGGGCACTTTCAAAATAATTTACCCAATTTTGGTATTATTTTTAAACGACATAACTAGTTTTGACTATATTAGAGTCCTATCAGCTGATCTAGCATCAAAATAGATAGCAACAACAAGAGGTATTACATGAGCGAAAACCATGATAAATACAGTATAGACAATACGGACTATACCGTAGGTCAAGATAATGTGAAAAAGTGGGGGTTTGATGTTCATAATCCCGTTTTTGGGTTCAGTGCGGGCTTAATTATCATTTTTTTACTCGCTGTCTTAATAACTGATGCTGAAACAGCGAAAGCCACCCTTGATGGTATCAAAAAAGATATAATTAATAATTTCGATGGCCTTTTTATGTGGGCTGCGAATTTCTTTGTATTATTTTGTATTGGCTTAATTGTTTCTCCTTACGGGAAAATTCGTTTAGGTGGTGATGAAGCACGCCCTACCTACACTAGATTGTCTTGGATGGCAATGTTATTTGCTGCAGGTATGGGTATTGGTTTAATGTTTTGGGGGGTCGCAGAGCCGCTAGCTTATTATACTGGGTGGTTCGAAACGCCACTGAATGTTGCAGCTAATACACCTGAAGCTGCAAAACTTGCCATGGGAGCAACCATGTTTCATTGGGGTTTACACCCATGGGCAATATACGCAGTAGTGGCCTTATCATTAGCCTTTTTCACATATAATAAAGGATTACCACTTTCAATTCGTTCTATTTTCTTTCCTATCCTAGGTGATAGAGTGTGGGGTTGGCCAGGACATATAATTGATATCTTAGCGGTACTTGCAACCCTATTTGGTCTTGCAACATCCCTAGGATTAGGTGCACAACAAGCCTCTGCTGGTATTAACCATGTATTTGGTACAGATGGTGGCATCGGCTTAGAAATAATTGTCATCGCGGCAGTGACACTACTCGCTGTATTTTCAGTTATTCGTGGTATTGATGGTGGCGTTAAATTATTAAGTAACGTTAATATGGGCCTAGCATTTGTATTATTACTATTTGTTTGTCTAGTAGGTTTTGCTGTTGCAGTGGGCAATCTTCCAAATACTATAATGGGCTATGTTGAAAATATTATTCCTCTTAGTAACCCTCACGGACGTGAAGATGAAGGCTGGATGCATGGCTGGACTGTAGCTTACTGGGCATGGTGGATTTCGTGGTCACCGTTTGTAGGTATGTTCATTGCTCGCGTATCTAGAGGACGTACTATTCGTGAGTTTTTAATTGCAGTATTACTTATCCCAACTCTAGTCACTGTGGTGTGGATGTCTATTTACGGTGGCATTGCGATTGATCAAGTTAAAGAAGGTATTGGCGAATTGGGTCAAAACGGTTTAACCGAGGTACCTCTGGCTATGTTCCAAATGTTTGACGTATTGCCGATGTCGCAAGTACTGTCATTTATTGCAATTGTATTAGTGTTAGTGTTCTTTATCACCTCATCTGATTCTGGGTCGTTGGTTATTGATTCTATCACCGCTGGTGGTAAAGTTGATGCGCCTGTACCTCAACGTATCTTTTGGGCCACCATTGAGGGCGTAATTGCTGCTGCACTCGTTTGGATTGGCGGCACTGAAGCTATTGAAGCATTACAAGCTGGTGCGGTGTCAACAGGCTTACCATTTACTATCGTACTTTTATTAATGTGTGTTAGTTTATTGCTAGGCCTTCGCACAGAGCCTCGCCCTAAATAAGTGATTTAACAAATTAGTAAACAACAAAACGCCGCATTTTTGCGGCGTTTTTTATTGGTATAAATTTATTAATATGAATATGCAGTTTGAAATGTTGCGATATAAATACGCCTCTATATCAAACCCAAAGAGCTGATAGCGGTGTGTCAGGCCGATAATGGTGACATAACTGTGCTTGCAATAACTCTGCGGTTGCCAACGCGTCTGTTAACGCATTATGGCTATTATATGCTGGTAATGAATAGCGCGCACGTGTATCACCTAAGCGTAACGAATCGAGCTTAGTATTAAATATCTTCCCTAATAAGCCTTGTCGTGCTTGTAAAGCGCGCTTTTCAATTTCCATCGTGTCTATAACGGCAAACTCAATACCCTCTCCTAGTCTTGCTAATAAGGCTTTATTTAAAAAATGCCGCTCAATTGCACCAAAATGTACTACTATAATTTTACCGGTTAACGCTGCTAATAACTGATTTAAAATAACACTTAAATCGGGTGCATCATTAACCTCTGAATGAGTTATACCATGTATAACAATCGACTTTTCTTTTAAGTCTTGTCGTGGCTGTACTAACCAATGCGCACTTTCTCGGCAATAAATACGTGCAAGCGTAAACGGCACTAACCCAACGCTTACAATATCATCACTTTTGAAGTTTAGACCGGTCGTCTCAAAATCTAACGCCACCATAGGGACTTCATTAATAGCTAAGTTGCCATCACTTATGCTGTGCTTATAAAAGCTTTGTAACTGTTGATCACAAGCGCTTGCAAATAATTGCTTATAGCGACTATGCCAGTTTACTTTTTGCTTATTTACCATTTAATACTGTCATACTTGTATTGGCCAAATAACTATACTTTAAGTAACTCTGTGCTTTTTCTAAAATAGCAAAGGCTTCTTTTAAGTTGCGCTGTTCAAATGGTGATAGTAAATGCGGGTCTAAATCATTGTCTGGTGCTTCACCCTGTTCTATTTGCCATGCTTGATGACGAATACGCATCATGGCAATGTATTCAAGCGCATCACGTAAGTCTTGTCCTTTGCCCTCAGGTAATAGTTTCGCTGCGATAATATCTTCAAGGCGTTCAAAAGAATTTTGCTTTCTTGAACCCACCGCAAGAGCATGCACTCGAATAACATCCGATAACGGCGCAGTGCCTCGACGCTTTAAATTCATTGCACGTTTATGCTGGCCATTATGCTCAAGTACAAAACCTTTAAAAAAGCCAAGTGGAGGTGTCCTGTTACGCGCATTTGCAGCCATGTTAGCTAAAAACCGTTTGTTTTGTCGCCCCGTTCTTCCCACATAGCTTTTTAGTTCATCGGCCCATTTTAATTTACCCCACACACCATCTAAATCAAAGAAAATGGAGCTATGTAACAGCGATTGTGGTTTAGGCTCTTTAATCCAACTGGCAAACTGCTCGCGCCATTGATCTCGTGTCAGACGCCACTTTTTAAAAGACGCCATTATCTCCCCAGTACAATAGGTATAACCACACAAAGCTAAACCGTCACAAACAAAATCGGATAGTTTTTGAAAGTAGCCATCATGGAGTTTTTCATCAAAGCTATTATCTAAAATCAAAGCGTTATCTTGGTCAGTTACAATCAACTGCTCGTCTCGTGCCATTGAGCCAAGTGCAATAAAGCAATAAGGAACGGGTGGTGGGCCATATTTTTCTTCAGCTAACTGCAGTAATTTTTGTTTAAAGGTACGGCCAATAACAGCCATTGCTGTACCAACCATGTGCGAGTTAGCATCTTCGTTAACCATACGAACAAATACATTGGGTACTTGGCGGGCATAATGAGTTAAGTCCTCAATCGATTGCTGAGCTAATATCCCACGTACTAATAGTAAGCTACTTTGTGACTCGTGACGTAAAATATCCGATAAAGAAATAACACCAATAGGTTTACGTTTATGGACAACAGGTAGATGGTGCAAATTTTCACGAAGCATCGCAAGAACCGCTTCAAACACATAGGCATTAGCATCTAATAAAACTAAGTTTGTTGACATAATTTCATCAGCCCGAGTGTCATACGTCATGCCCTTGGCGATCACTTTACTACGTAAATCTCGGTCTGTAATGATACCCACAACTTGACCATCATCTTCTTCTGGGTCATCGCTTAGTTGTTTTTGTGCATCGGTAACTAAAACTGACGATACCGATTCTTGGGTCATTAATTCAGCAACGTCTCTTATTGAAGCATCATTAGGGGCCGTTACTACCCCTCGATGCAGTAACGATTTAATTTTTGCGGTGGTTAAATCATTACTGTCGGCTTGCTCTAAAATTGCTTGATGCAAGCGCACATTACCATCAGATTCAAAATAATCTGCGAAAGCATCAAACTCACTACAATAATGCTCAAAAAGCTCTGCATTAATGCAATACACTAACGTGTCTTCAAGGGCTTTGGCGGGGAATCGTACTTTACGATTCATTAGTAGTCCCATTTGACCAAAAATTCCACCAATTGCTAAACGATTATATAATTCGCCATCACGGCGATACATTTCCACAGAGCCACTACGAATAATATATAAGTCGGCGATGTCTTCACCAAATTGCAAAATATCAGTACCGGCACGAAAATAACTTACCTCAATTTGTTGAGCGAGCTTGTTAAGCGCTTCAATAGGGAGTTTATCGAATGGCGGATGTACAGTTAAAAATTGTGCTACTTCAAATTGTTCGGTCTGCATAACAAGCATTCCTAATCGCGGTTTAGGCGTTAATTGTGTGCCTAATCGACTATTTTTTCAAAGAAAAATAGTCGATTTCAGATTTTAGTTGTAGCTCAGGTCATTTTATCAAGTTCTTGGGCTAATTGTTTAGACTCATCACCTCTAGGCGAAGTGAAGCGTGCAAGCCCTAAATAAATAACAGGAGTAAGGTAAAGCGTAAATAATACCGCAAGTGCAAGACCACCAAATACAACCCAACCGATGGCATTACGTGCCTCGGCTCCCGCCCCTGTTGATAATATAAGAGGTAGAGCACCCAATAGCGTAGATACTAAAGTCATGGTAATAGGTCTTAATCTAACTAAAGCGGCCTCTTCCACTGCTTTACGCACTGAGTTTCCTTGGTCACGAAGTTGATCAGCAAACTCGACCAATAAAATGGCATTTTTCGCAATTAATCCAATCAGCATGACTAAACCTATTTGCGAGTAAATATTTAAGGATGTACCTGTCAGATAAAGAGCTAAAATTGCTGAGGTGATGCCAAATGGCACAGTAATCATGACAACTACAGCACTATTTATACTTTCAAATTGTGCTGCAAGTACAAGTAAAACAATTAACAATGCTAAAATATAGGTTAGCAATATTTCATTACTGGTCTCTTCAAATGTAAGTGCTTCACCTTTAAACATTAAAGTAATACCATCGGGTAAAGAGGTATCAGATACGTCTCTAATGTGTGTTACTAGCTCTGCTAATGTTAAATCTTCCGGAAGCTCCATATCTACTTCAATAGAGCGACGCTGGGCGTGCCGTTCAAGTTCAGCGGCAACACCTTCCTCTGTTATTGTAGCGAGACTGCTTAATGGAACCAATCGACCATCAGCAGCACCTATATATAGGTTTGCTAAGTCGCTGGGATCATTAATTGTCTGGTTTTGAGCTTGTAGCATGATGGGTATAGATTGGTCACCTATATTTAAATCAGCCACATCCTCACCATTTATAGCAGCGCGCAAAGTAATAGCTATATCACTGAGCTCAACACCGAGATCTTCAGCTCTATGCCTGTCTATATTTACCCGTAGCTGTGGCTGGGAAGGTTGATAAGAAATACGTACCGGCGCAACGGCTGGAATTTTTTCTTCAAGAGCTGCAGAAAATTGTTGTGCTGCTTTAAATATTTGCAGGTAATCTTGACCTAATAAAGCGAGTTCAATTCCACCCCCTTGGCCACGTAAATTAAGACTATTAGAGCCAGATACTCGCCCTGGAGCTCCTGGAATAGCACTAACTGGTTCACGTATTTTATCGATAATTTCTTGTTGGCTAAATTGTCGTTCGTCCCAATGCTTCAATGGCACTGTAATTAATACAATATTAGGATCATATTGACCAACAACAGTATACATAGATTCGATTTCACCACTTTCAAGGTATGGCATTAAAGTATCTTCTATTTGCAGTGCCTGCCTGTCCATAAAATTTAGGCCAACGCCATCAGGGCCTCGCGCAAAAATACGGATTTCACCGCGATCCTCTGAAGGTAATAATTCATTGTCTAAATTTAAATAAAGCGCACCAGAACCTGTTGCAACTAAAACACAAACAGCGAACGTAAGCCAAGCATGATCAAGAACCCAATGTATTGACTTTGTGTAAATACGCGCAAGTATATGGCCAAATTTAGCGAATGGGTGAAAACCACCTGGCTTCAATTTTAATTTTGAAGTCAGTGCAGGTACTAATGATAAGGCAACAAAGCTTGAAATAATGACAGCGCCAGCAAGTACACCACCAAACTCTCTAAACAAACGCCCTACTGTTGATGGTAAAAAGGCAATCGGTACAAATACTGCAGCCAAAACAGCAGTAGTAGCTATTACAGCAAAAAACACTTCACGAGTGCCAATTACAGCGGCTGCCCTTCGGCCAAGCCCCAAACCACGCTGCCTTTGAATGTTTTCACTGACAACAATGGCATCGTCCACAATTAGGCCTGTAGCAAGAACTAGGGCGAGTAATGTTAAAATATTAATTGAAAAACCAAGTACCCATATTAACGCCAGCGATCCCACCAATGCAACAGGAATTGCAAAAGCAGGAACAAGCGTTGCCCGCCAAGAACCGATAAATACCCATAGGGTAATGATCACCAAAAGTACTGTTAAAACTAACGAAGTGATCACTTCTTTAACTGAGCTTCGAATAAATAACGCATCGTCAGATGTAAGAGTAAACTGTAATTCAGGAAAACGTGTGCGCATTCCATCTAATAAATTTAATACTTCATCTGAAATCTCAATTGTATTAGATTGCGCTTGACGGATAATTTCCAACCCGATAACTGGAACACCATTTAAGCGAACCATTGAAAGCGGATCTGCAGGGCCAAAGTAAACAGCGGCAACATCACCAATACGAGTATCACCCTGTATTATAATATCAGCTATTTGTTCAGCATTAATTGAAGTTGCATCAGCACGTACAATAATTTGCTGATCATTGGCTTTTAAGCTACCCGCAGGTACATCAAAGGGAGCTTCGAGAAGCACATCTGCTACGTCAGGCACGGTAAGGTTAAAACTGCTCAGTTTTAAAGGATCAATACGAACCCGCAAAACACGCTCTCTATCACCATTTAAGCGCACATCAGCCACGCCAGGAATGGTTAAAAATTGAGGCGCTAAATCTGTTTCAACACGTTCGGTTAGTGCCTCTAGAGATACTGTGTCACTTGAAACAGTTAAAGAGACAACAGCTTCAGCATCATCATCAGCCTTAATAATTGAAACCTGCTCTACGTCGTCAGGTAGTTCACGCTCTATTCTAGCAACTGATTCTCGGGTTTCGTTAGCTGCATTATCGAGATTAACCCCCGGGCGAAACTCAACCACAATACGTGAGTTACCTTCCTCACTTTGTGCGCGAATAGACTTAACGCCGCTTACACGAGCGACCGCGCCCTCTAATTTACTAGTAACTTCGGTATCTACTGTTTCGGGAGATCCTCCAGGAAATGCCGCACTAACCGTTATCTTAGGCATATCAACATCAGGAAGTTCACGCACCTCAACACCTGCAATTGCAGCAATACCAGCAATTATGATCAACAAATTTAAAACCACAATCAGCACTGGACGGCGAATAGCCATTGAGGGCAAATCGTTCATTAGTGGGAGTTGTTTCATAACTTACTCCTGAACGCTTGAACTGGTCGAGTTAAAAATTAGGTCCTGCTGAGAACGTAAAGTCTGTACACCTTCTACCACTAGTAAGTCATCAGTTTTTAAGTTACCGCTTACAAGCAGTCTTCCAGCTAAACGTTGAGCTATTTTCACATCAACACGCACTGCTTTTTTATCAATACTTTTCCATACATAAGGCCCCGTAGCTCCCCATAAAAGTGCAGCTTCAGGGATCACAGCAAAGTTATCCCCTTGGGACTGAATATGCACCCGAAAACTCATCCCTGGAATAAATTGTTGATTATTATTGTTAACTTTTGCTTTCACTCTCAATGTACGAGTTTGTGAATCTATCCGAGAGTCTAAATAAGCAACTTTAGCAGCAACCTGTTGTTCTCCCTGCCATGGAATAACCACAACTTCTCCCTCAGTTTTCAGTATATTTATTGCAGATTCGGGAGCATTAAAATTAATATAAAGTGAGCTAGTGTCATCGATTGTCGCAATAGCGGTTTGCGATGTTATCCGATCGCCTACTTCTACGTCGGTTAAACCCATAATACCACCAAATGGAGCAATTACGGTTCGATCCTCAAGTTCAGTTTCGGCTTGTGTTACAGCGACCTTTGCAAGCTCAAAAAGAGTTTTAGCATCATCTAAGTCACTTTGAGGCACGGCACCTTTAGCATGACTTTCAATTAATCGTTCAACCGTTCTTTGAGTATCATTAAAGGTTATTTTTGCTTCGCTAAGTGCTGTTTTTTGTCTACGTGAGTCAAGTTCTAACAGTATTTCACCTGCTTCAACTTTATCTCCTGGTGCAAAATGCACGGCCGTTACTTTATCTCCAACAGCAGGGTAAAGCGTCACCGAACGTATTGCTTCAGCGTCCCCAACTGCTTGAACTTTCTTTTCACTACGCTCCATCGTTATTGGTTTTACAATTACATTAGCTGCAATAGCTGTTCTTGCAAAAATTACACTAATAAAGATTAAAATACTGAATGATAAAAGTTGTCGCTGCAAAAGTTCACCTAAATGATAACTATTTTATTTATGTACGTAGTGTAACAACAGTAAGTTCAATGAAAAGAAAAGTTCGATTAATTAACATAATGCTGAGGTAAGTATAAAAAGGTGGCTAGGGTGAATAGCTAGATATAAAAAAAGCCCTACTAGGGCTTTTTTTAATTAGAACATACTGTATTA
>NZ_JBQSVO010000008.1:0-60100 GCF_052376275.1 Pseudoalteromonas sp. AOP7-A1-14
CCTAAGCTATTTATATTAAATTAAAATAGTTTAGGAAACCAAGTGACAAAATCAGTCATAAATAAATCTATAGTATTAGCAAGTGAGTATGGATTAAAAGTAATATTAAGTCAGTTCGGCGCACGTATACTTTCAATACAATATCAAAATAAAGAAATGCTTGTGTTTTATAAAGATATGCACGCCATATACACAGATCAATATTATTTAGGAGCAACCTGCGGCCGTGTCGCTAACAGAATAGCCAATGCGCAGTATACTTACCAAGGCAACACAGTGAAACTCAATGCTAATGAAGGGTGTAATAGCTTACATGGCGGAGCTAAAAACTTCTCCAATCAGCTTTGGCAAGTGCATGAATACAATAGTCAGCAGTGTTTTGTAGAACTCACCTTGCACTCTCCAGATGGTGATCAGGGTTTTGTAGGTGAAGTTATTGCGCATGTACGCTATCAGTTAATCGCAGATAGTTTGCACATGACCATGACAGCCCATACAAATAAGTTAACGCCAATCGACTTAACTAATCATTGTTACTTTAACTTAGGCGAAGACCACTGCTTAGATTTACACTTAGCGGTTAATACAGAGCGTTATCTAATTAAAGACAGTAATAACGTACCTATGGGTGAAATTAAAACATTAGATAATCAGCAGTTATTAAACAATAAACCAATTAACGCCCATTTAGCTACTTGGCAACAGCAAAAACTCATTGATGAACATGGTTTTGATCATTATGTGGTTTTCAATGACGTTACTGCTGACACTCCTCAAGCGACACTTAGCTCAAGTAAAAATGCTATCCAAATGCAATTATATACCGACCAACCTGGCATACAGCTCTATACTGGTGGACACCTTGGTGCACCTTTTGCGCCTTTTGCTGGCGTGTGTTTAGAGGCGCAAAATTACCCAAACGCGGTTAATATTGCGCATTTTCCAAGCCCGATGATTAGCCCCTGTGAAATTTACCAAAACCACATTAAACTGGCATTTAGTGTAACTTAATTCGCTCTGTTAGCAGCTTCATCATGAATACATTTACATCCCACTGTGAAGTAATAGGCTGCTCAGTAAACGGTAGCATAAACATATACGGCGCAGGTCCAAACTCTGGGGTAATGGTCACTTCATCACGTCCTTGCAGTTTGGCTTGCTCAACAACACGTTGCCACCAATCAAGGTGACAGGCGACTTCGGTTTGACACTCTGGTGCTCGCGGATCAGATATTTGTGCCCGTTGACTATTACCAACTCGGGCATGAATGTGATGCACTCGACTTATAGCAAGATTCAGCGCCGCTTGTTGGTTTTCAAGTAAAGACTCAGCCACACTACACCAATGACTAAAGTCCGCAGTTAAGGTTAACTTTTTATCTTGCTTAATAAATTGCTCGGTAATATGCGCAGCAAAGCTAAATTTACCACGATGCGTTTCATGGTGAATGGCTATACCTGATTGTTCACTAAGCTGATGTGCCAACGCCAGTAACTGGTTATTTTGCTCTGCTGTGAAAAAATCTTTACCCGTTTGCGAGTTGATAAATTTAGGCTTAGTGGCAATTAAGTTTTCCAGACGTTGTTGGTAGTTTTTACGATGCACTGTAAAATCACTATCAAGCGTTTCATAATGTTGGCCAATAAATTCAAGCTCGGCCGCCTGTATTTGTTCAACCATTTTATCGCGTAGTGCTGCATCAAGGGGGAAACCAAGTTCCACCCCTTGAAAGCCTGCACTTTTCGCACGATTTAAAAACTGCTCAAAGGTTAATTCTTCACAGCCCCATTGTGTACAAAAAAAAGTTAGTCGCATTAATTGCCCCGCTCATATGGTCTTGTAATTTAACGTAGCATTATAGAATTTACACAATTAAAAATACCTTCGATGTATAAATCAATAACTCATAAACCTAAAAAAGTAACTTTTGAGGCTCTGTTTAATAAAACTAGGATTTCTCGTCTAAAGCGCGTATAATTCGCGCCCGTTAATATCCACACTTTTACTTAAAAATTATTGGAGCATAAAGATGGCTTTAGAGCGTACTTTCTCAATCGTAAAACCTGATGCAGTAGCTAAAAACCACATCGGCGCTATCTACAACCGTTTCGAAACTGCTGGCCTTAAAATCGTTGCAGCTAAAATGGTTCACCTTTCACAAGAGAAAGCTGAAGGTTTCTACGCTGAGCACAGCGAGCGTCCTTTCTTTGGTGCTTTAGTTTCTTTCATGACATCTGGTCCTGTAATGGTTACCGTTCTTGAAGGCGAAAACGCTGTTCTTAAAAACCGCGAAATCATGGGTGCTACTAACCCTGCTGAAGCGCTAGCAGGCACTTTACGTGCAGACTACGCTGATAGCATCGACGAAAATGCTGTTCACGGTTCTGATGCTGTTGAATCTGCTGCTCGCGAAATCGCGTATTTCTTCGCTGACGAAGAGCTTTGCTCACGTACTCGTTAATTCGAACGCGTTAAGCAAAAGTAAAAAGGGCTTTCGGGCCCTTTTTTAGTCATTAGTTAAAGAATTACTCAACAATTTTTGATGTTTTACCTAATGATTAAAGTGAGTGAATTGTGTACAATTCGCCCTTGTAAGTTTTTATCACCACCGTCACCGATTGAGGTTGTTTCATGGCCGAGCAAAAAAAGATTAATTTATTAGATTTAAACCGCGATGCAATGCGTGAGCTATTTTTATCATACGGTGAAAAGCCATTTCGTGGTGATCAGGTGATGAAATGGATTTATCATTTTGGTGTTGATAATTTTGACGACATGAGCAACGTCAACAAAAAGCTTAAAGAAAAACTTAAAGCAGAATGTGAAATTGTTGCTCCTGAAATATCTGTACGTCAACAGGCTAGTGACGGCACAATTAAGTACGCACTAGTGCTTGAGGGCGGCCAAGAAGTTGAAGCGGTGTGGATCCCAGAAAAAGACCGCGCTACGCTTTGCGTATCATCGCAAGTTGGCTGCGCATTGGAATGTACATTTTGTTCAACGGCACAACAAGGCTTTAACCGTAATTTAAAAGTTTCTGAAATCATTGGCCAAGTTTGGCGGGTTGCCAGAGACATAGGCCTTGACGGTAACAGTGAAAAGCGCCCAGTAACTAATGTTGTAATGATGGGCATGGGCGAGCCTTTGCTTAACCTTAAAAACGTTGTGCCAGCAATGGAATTAATGATGGACGATTGGGGCTTTGGTTTATCTAAGCGCCGCGTAACTTTAAGTACTTCAGGCGTTGTGCCTGCACTAGATTTATTAAAAGAAAAAATCGACGTAGCATTGGCAATTTCACTACACGCACCTGACAATGCTCTACGTGACATTTTGGTACCTATTAATAAAAAGTACCCCATTGAAGAATTTTTAGCAGCGTGTCGTCGTTATATTGATGGCTCAAAAGCCAATAAAGATGTGACCATTGAATACGTTATGCTTAACGGCGTTAACGACAGCACCGATCAAGCTCATGAACTTGTTAAAACACTAAAAGGCACACCTTCAAAAGTGAACCTTATTCCGTTTAACCCGTTCCCAGGTAACGAATACACACGCTCAAGCAATAGCCGTATTGATCGCTTCTCAAAAGTATTACAAGCCGCTGGCATTACTTGTATTGTTCGCCGTACCCGAGGTGATGATATAGATGCAGCTTGTGGTCAATTAGCTGGCGATGTGGTCGATCGTACAAAACGCTTGGCTAAAAAGAAGCAGCGCGCTGATAATGCCATAGCTGTAAATACCCATCACGCGTAAATAAATACCTAAAGCCTTTAGATTTTTAAAATAATAGATGAAACATAGAGGCTTTTCGGTAAGATAGGCGTAATGGACAAAATAAAAGAGATTAGGTAATGCGTTGTTTACTTGCGATAACCGCTAGCACATTGTTATTAACCGGCTGTGTAACTGAAAATAGTTATAACGGTAGTAATAAGCCAGTGGTTGAAAATGCCGTTAACAATGTGGGCGCAGCTCGAACACGCATTGCACTTGCATTACAATATTTAGATACGGGTAATAACTCACAAGCTAAGTATAACCTTGAGCGTGCCTCAGAGTTTGCGCCTAACCTACCTGAGGTACACTACTCTTTTGCTTATTACTATCAGCAAGTTGGTGAGAATGTCTTAGCAGATAAAGCATACCAAAAAGCGATAAAAATTGATCCTAACGATCCTAACACTCGCAATAACTACGGCGTGTTTTTATGTGGCATCAACGAATATGACCGCGCAACTGATCAGCTTTTAAAAGCCATCGCTATCCCAAGCTATATCCGCGTAGCAGAAAGTTATGAAAATTTAGCCCTGTGCGCAATTGAGTTTGATGACTTTGAAAATGCCGAAAGCTATTTAAAATCAGCCATTAACCATAGCTCACAACGCCCATCAAGTATAATAAACTTGGCTGCATTGTATTATGCTAAAAGCGATTTACATAAAGCAGAAGAACTAATAAAACGCTACGAAAGCACTGGCAAGGTGTCGTCGCGCTCACTATTACTTGAATATTTAATTGAGCAGCGTATGGGCCACATTGAAAAGGCCGAAACCACTGCAGCGATTATTTTACAGACTTACCCGACTTCAAACCAAGCAACTCTTATTCGCGAGCAAAAAACGAAACGCTCGGAGTTTGAACTACTCAGAGAGCAATACCGAAAAGCCCAATTAGATGAACTACAAGCACAAAGCCCTGAAGGGGTAATTAGTGCTGAGCCAAAAATTCGTATCATCAAAAAGAAAAAAACGAGCACTGCAGTGGTTGCAACCGAGGTTCAAGCAAAAAAAAATGATCCGAGATCAGAGGCAGCATCAAAGTCAGAAGTAACACCGCAAGTTGAATCAACTCAAACTGACGTGCCTGCTAGTAATGAAATACAACCTGTTGACACTGGGACTATTATTGCAGCGCTCTCAGCACTTGAAGTGGCAGGAAAAGCAGCTCTTGAAACGCAGCAGCAAACTGCTACAGCACAAGCCACGAATGCTGTAGCGACAGAACCCGCAACGCCAACAGCTAACACCTCTCAGTCTAAAGATGGGGTTAAAATCATCTCATTTGGCGCGCCAACGACAGCTGCAACTACCAGTAATACAAATAACCCAAGCCAAGCGGCCACCAAAAGTGCCTCGCAGGGAAAAGTAGTATTTTATGAGCCAGAGAAAAATGCACAGGTTTTTCAAAACCAAGCGCGTTCTTTAAGCGAGCAACAAAGTGTGCATTTTCAAGGCTCAGCTCAACCGAATCAAGTTCCTATGTTGAATCCGCAACTTGCACAAATTAAAGTGCCGTACCATATCATGCAAGACGGTGAAAACCTGTTTAGCATTTCAGTGCGATACAATGTTAAACTGCAAAAATTATTGCAATGGAATGGCCTAAAAGAATCGGATCGCATCAACAATGGCACCAAAGTGTTTCTTAATGATCCGCATATTTTTTACGAAATCAATGAAGGCGATACCTTATACAGTATTGCCACGCAGCGTCGTTTATTAATAGATCAATTAATGCGATGGAATAAATTAAGTCCCGACGACTCTTTAAAAGCGGGACATAGACTATTATTAGTGGACCCTGACTCATACGCATTATGAATGAAGATAATACCGAATCAACCGAGCTAACACTTGGCCAAACGCTAAAGAACAGCCGAGAAAATGCCGGAGTCAGCCTCGAAATGCTGGCTAAAAAATTAAAACTATCGGTGCAAAAGCTACAGCACCTTGAAAATGATGAATATCACTTATTAGGCCCTGCCACATTTATAAAAGGGTATGTAAAAAGCTATTGCCGTGAATTCAAATTAGATACTACCGCTGTATTGGCGCTTTTTGTTGAACCTGCGGCGCCGGTTACTAAAGGCAATATGCAAAGCTTTTCAAAGCGCACAGAAAAAGAAGCCCATGATAGCCGTTTAATGTTAGTCAGTTACGCAATTTTAGCGTTGATCATCGGCTCGTCTGCATTGTGGTGGTGGCAAAATTCAACCCCAATTGCCGACACTGTTGTGAACTCGACAATTCAACTAATTGCTGAAAAGCCGTCCGAATCTGACACTAAAAATCAAGCTGAACCAGCATCACCTTTTGAAAACTCTGAACCAGTGCTTAGTGAACCTGTAGTGCAAAGTGATCCATCGGCTAATGAACTTATCCAGGCTAACGAAAGCCAAGACGCAGTAACTCCCTCTGCAGTGGAGTCTTCGCCTATTACACCCACACAAGCAAGTGAAGGTAGTAGCGAAATTATCATGCACTTTGATGAAGAAAGCTGGGTAGAAATTTACGACGGCGAAGGTGAGCGCATTGCTTTTGGGGTTAAAAAACCAGGCTATGTAATGACAGTAACGGGTTTACCACCTTTTTCTGTAGTGCTGGGTAAACATCAAGTTGTTGATATTACCTTAAATGGCGAAACCGTTGATTTATCAGCCTTTCCTAAGAATCGTTTAGCCAAGTTTAATTTACCGTTAGTAGAGTAGTTAGTATGTTTTCAGAATCCCCAATTAAACGTAGAAAATCAACTCGCATTAATGTCGGTGACGTGCCGATTGGTGATGGTGCACCAATCGCAGTACAATCAATGACCAATACAGACACCATGGATGTTGATGCAACTGTGGCGCAAATTCAAGCTATTCAGGATGCGGGCGCCGATATTGTGCGAGTATCCGTACCAACGATGGACGCAGCAGAAGCCTTTAAAAGCATAAAAGAGCAAGTCACCATCCCATTGGTCGCAGATATTCATTTTGATTATCGTATAGCATTAAAAGTAGCTAAATATGGTGTTGATTGCCTACGAATCAACCCAGGTAACATAGGTAGTGAAGAACGCATTCGCGCTGTTGTAGACTCTGCCCGTGAGCATAATATTCCAATTCGTATTGGTGTTAATGGCGGTTCATTAGAGCGTGATTTACAAGAAAAATACGGCGAGCCAACGCCTGAAGCATTACTAGAGTCAGCGATGCGCCATGTTGATATTTTACGCCGTTTAGACTTTGACCAATTTAAAATATCAGTAAAAGCATCAGATGTATTTTTAGCTGTTGGGGCCTATCGCTTACTTGCCAAAGAAATTGATCAACCACTGCATTTAGGTATTACCGAAGCCGGTGGTATGCGCTCAGGCTCGGTAAAATCGGCTGTTGGTTTAGGCATGTTACTCGCCGAAGGTATTGGCGATACTCTACGAGTATCTCTTGCTGCCGATCCTGTGCAAGAAATTAAAGTCGGCTTTGATATTTTAAAATCACTGCGTATTCGTTCGCGCGGCATTAATTTTATTGCCTGCCCAAGCTGCTCACGCCAAGAGTTTGATGTTGTAAGCACCATGAATGCACTTGAAGAGCGTTTAGAAGATATCATCGAACCAGTTTCAGTGTCAGTAATTGGCTGCGTGGTAAATGGTCCAGGTGAAGCATTAGTGAGTGATATTGGCCTTGCTGGTGCTAATCGCCGTTCAGGACTTTATATCAATGGTGAACGTCAAAAGGCGCGTATTGATAACAACAACATAGTTGAGCAACTAGAAGGCTATGTGCGCGATTTTATCGCCAAAAAAGAGCAAGAGACCCCAATTGACATAAAAATTGTCGAATAATGACAATATACTCGGTAAAGCCCCTGCTTTGCCGTTTACCTTTATAGTCAGCGCGCTATAATAGCGGGTCGATTTTTTTAGTTTTCTTGTAGTAGCAGCATGCTGCGCAAATACAGTTTTAGGATTTATCAGTGGCAAAACAAATTCAGGCAATACGTGGAATGAACGATTGTCTGCCGGGCGATACCCAAGTTTGGCAGAAAGTAGAAGACATCTTACGCGAGACAGTATCATCATTCGGTTATCAAGAAATTCGTTTCCCCATTGTAGAGTCAACCGATCTTTTTAAACGTTCTATTGGTGAAGTAACCGATATTGTTGAAAAAGAAATGTACACTTTTGCCGACCATAACGGCGACAGTTTAACCCTTCGTCCAGAAGGCACTGCGGTGTGTGTACGTGCTGGTAATCAAAACGGTTTACTGTATAACCAAGAGCAGCGCTTATGGTATATGGGTCCGATGTTTCGTCATGAGCGCCCGCAAAAAGGTCGTTATCGCCAGTTCCACCAATTTGGTTTAGAAACCTTTGGTATTGCCAGCGCCGATATAGACGCAGAGGTTATTTTATTAACTGCGCAATTATGGCAGCAATTTGGTATTAGCGAGCATGTTCGCTTAGAGCTAAACTCGCTGGGGTCAAATGAAGCCCGTGCTGATTATCGCGATGCCTTGATTAGCTACTTAGAACAACACGTAGAAGTGCTTGATGAAGATTCAAAACGTCGTATGCACTCAAATCCACTACGTGTTTTAGACAGTAAAAACCCAGACGTACAAGCCATTTTAACTGATGCACCCAAACTGTCTGAGCATTTAGATGCTGAATCGAAAGAACATTTTGCAAATTTATGTGAACGATTAGACGCCGCTAACGTCAAATACACGGTTAATGAGCGCCTAGTGCGTGGTTTAGACTATTACAACCGTACCGTATTTGAATGGGTAACTGATAGTCTTGGCGCACAAGGTACTGTGTGTGCAGGCGGGCGTTATGATGGTTTAGTTGAACAACTAGGTGGTAAAGCAACCCCTGCGGTTGGCTTTGCTATGGGCCTTGAACGTTTAGTGTTATTGTTACAAGCTTTAGAATGTGTAGGTGATATTCGCCGTAGCAGCGATGTATATTTAGCTGCAATGGGCGATAAAGCCAGTATTCAAGCCCCCATTATTGCCGCAAAATTACGCGCTGATGTACCTGGGCTTCGTATTATGGTGCATGCTGGCGGCGGCAACTTTAAGAAACAATTAAAACGCGCGGATAAAAGCGATGCATTAATCGCATTGATTATCGGCGAAGACGAATTAGAACAAGGCGTTGTGACTGTTAAATATTTACGTGAGCGTAAAGAACAAGTCACATTAGAATTAGAACAAATTAAAACGCTTTTAGCTGAGCTTGTGTAAAGCTAATAAGTATTAAGAGGTAAGCATGGATATTTATTCAACAGAAGAACAACAAGCAGAAGCAATTAAACGCTTTTTTAAAGAAAATGGTGTATCACTGGCTTTAGGTGTAGTACTTGGTTTAGGCGGCTTATACGGCTGGAAAGCGTACAATGAGCATCAATTAACAACCGCAGAAAGCGCATCAGATGCATACACTAAGTTAGTAGAAAATGGTGATGTAGTAACTAAGTCTGAGCAATTTATTGCCGACAATAAAGACTCTAGCTACAGTGTTCTTGCAGCTTTTGTAGCCGCAAAAGAAGCCGTTGATGCTACAAACCTTGATGCTGCTAATGAAAAGCTTAGCTGGATCATCGAAAATACACAAAGCTCTGAACTTAAAGCGACTGCGGCGACTCGTTTGGCTCGTGTGCAAATTGCGCAAAAACAATATGATCAGGCTTTAACTACTTTAAATACAGAGCTACCAGCGGCATTTACTGCTGCAGTTGCTGAAATTAAAGGTGATATTTACACTGCACAAAACAAGCAGAGTGAAGCACTTGGCGCTTATCAAGCAGCGGCTGATGCCGGTGGTCTTGAAGGCAACCCATTATTGCAAATCAAACTTGATGACTTAGCCGTAACTAGTCCATCTGCATAAGGGGTTTTCATGAAAAAATTAACAGCTGCAACGCTTGCGTTATGTGTAGCCACTTTAATGGGCTGCTCATCAAGCGATGACGAAGAAGAACTAGTACTACCCGAAATTGTTAATCAATTTGAAACCGACGTAGTATGGCAAGAATCGATTGGCGATGGTGTTGAACATTACTTTTCACGCTTAACACCAGCGGTATATCAAGAAACCGTGTATGTTGCCAATCGTGATGGCAAAGTAGAGGCACTTTCTTTAACCAATGGCGATACACTTTGGGAAACTGATGTGCGCGAAAACCTTGCTTTTTGGCCTTGGGAAACTGACGAAAGCGCTAAACTTTCAGGTGGTATTTTACAAGCGTACGGTAAGTTATTTGTCGGCTCTGAGCATGGTTATTTAACCGCTATCGACCGTGAAACGGGTGAAATTTTATGGCGTAAAAGTGTACCAGGTGAAATACTGGCAAAACCTGCCGCAGGTGACGGCCTGATTTTCGTTAATTTAGCTTCTGGTAAGCTACTTGCCTTACACCCAGATGAAGGTGAAGAACGCTGGGCCCACGAACAAGAAGTACCGCCACTGACTTTACGTGGTCAAAGTACACCCACTGTTGCTAATGGTGGTGTATTGGTTGGCCTTGAAACAGGCAAGCTTAGCGTACTTATTTCAGATAGTGGTTATTCAGCCTGGAGTGCAGAAATTGCGACACCTAAAGGCGCATCAGAGTTTGAGCGTTTAGTTGATGTAGACACACAACCGTTGATCAATGGCCCTTATGCTTATGCAATTGCCTACAATGGTAACTTAGCCGCAGTTGATATTCGTTCAGGCAATGTTGTTTGGAAACGTGAATACAGTAGCTACCGTGAAATCACCATAGATGGACAAACAATTTATGTAGTAGATAGTAATGGCGTAGTTTATGCTCTTGATAAAGACTCAGGCATTGAACGCTGGAGCCAACCAGCACTACGTGGCTGGTACTTAACCGGACCAACAGTAGCTGGCAAATACTTAGCAATGGGTGACCAAGAAGGCAATTTACATTGGCTAAATAAAGACTCGGGTGAACTAGTATCACGCGAAGATTTTGACAGCTCAGGCTTCTTTGTTGAACCCGTTGTTGCCAAGGACAAACTTATTTTATACACCCGAGATGGTGAAGTTAGCGCGGTTAAAATACCAGACTAACTTACTAATTTTTGTATCTTTTTTATAAGGCTTCGCTCTGCGAAGCCTTTTGTTGTTTTTTTAAGAGGTAGTTTATGCTTCCCGTGATCGCTCTAGTTGGGCGACCCAATGTGGGCAAGTCCACATTATTTAACCGTTTAACACGTACTCGTGACGCACTCGTTGCCGATTTCCCTGGCTTAACACGAGATAGAAAATATGGCCAAGCAAACTACGATGGTTATGAATTTATCGTGGTAGACACGGGCGGTATTGATGGTTCTGAAAAAGGTATTGAAATCGAAATGGCCGATCAATCGTTACTCGCGATTGAAGAAGCTGATATCGTATTATTTTTAGTTGATGCCCGTATCGGCATGACCGTTGCTGACCAAGCGATTGCAAATCATTTACGTAAGCAACAGAAAAAGTGCTTTGTGGTTGCCAATAAAACAGATGGCATCGATGCCGATTCTAACTGCGCTGAGTTTTATCAACTGTCTTTAGGTGAAGTACATCATATTGCTGCCGCTCACGGCCGTGGTATTACCTTGCTACTTGAAAAAACCCTACAACCGGTTATTGCTGAGCTTGCTGCATTACACGACGACGGTAAAGATGATGACGAAGAGCTCATTGATCTATACGCCGAAGACGCTGACGGCGAAACTGAGCAACAAGCCTTTGCTGATAAGCCTGTTAAGCTTGCTATTATTGGTCGCCCTAACGTAGGTAAGTCAACACTGACTAACCGTATCCTTGGGGAAGACCGCGTAATCGTATACGACATGCCAGGCACAACCCGTGACTCGATTTATATTCCGATGACCCGTAAAGACAAAGAATATATTTTAATCGACACCGCAGGTGTACGTAAGCGTAAGAAAGTCAGTGATACTGTTGAAAAATTCTCAGTGATCAAAACCCTGCAAGCCATTGAAGATTGTAACGTGGTGTTGTTAGTTGTTGATGCTCGCGATGGCATTTCTGATCAAGATTTAAGCTTGTTAGGCTTTGCGCTTAACTCTGGCCGCTCATTAGTGGTTGCAGTTAATAAGTGGGATGGTCTTGACGACCACGTAAAAGATCGTATCAAGTCTGAACTTGATCGCCGCCTAGGCTTTATTGATTTTGCTCGTTTACACTTTATCTCAGCTTTACATGGCACTGGCGTTGGTCATTTATTTGAGTCAGTTGATGAAGCGTATGAATCAGCGACAAAACGTATTAGCACCGCTATGTTGCGCCGCATTATGGACATGGCACAAGCCGATCATCAGCCGCCACTTGTACGTGGTCGCCGTGTTAAGCTTAAATATGCCCATGCCGGTGGTTATAACCCACCACGTATTGTGATCCACGGTAACCAAGTACATGACTTACCAGATAGTTACAAACGTTACCTAATGAATTACTACCGTAAAGCCTTAAAAATTATGGGTACGCCGATCAAAATTGAATTTAGAGAAGGTGATAACCCATTTGCTGGGCGCACTAACAAAGTAACACTTTCACAAAAACGTAAAATTCGTGCGTTTAGTAAAGAAAATCGCAATAAATCGTAAGACTGTTGTAAGCTTTAAAAAATGGTGTGCTTATTAAGCATGCCATTTTTTTTCGCTATATTTTTATTGTTGTGCTTTATTTATAAGCTGGACAATCAAAAAGAGAACAATAAATGGAGTTTGTCAGTCAGGTGATCTATGTGGATAACGTTGAAGAAACCTTAGACTTTTATTATCAAGCATTTGGGCTAACTACTTATAGCCTCAGTGATGACGTTGAATTTGGCGAGCTAAACACAGGCACTATAAAATTAGCGTTTGTTACCCACCCTGTAGCACAAGCACAATTTAAGCAAGGATATATTCGCTCACATCCTAAACAACCCGCTTTAGGCTTTGAACTGCGCTTTAGTTGTACTAATTTAAGTGAAAGCTACGATAAAGCCATCTTGGCGGGTGCAGAGCCATTACATTCACCGACTCAAAAAGATAACCAATACTATGCATACGTACGTGCTACTGAAGGTACTTTAATTTGTTTAGTGCAAGCTTAAAGTAACTATTGTATTCATTGAAATAGCATCAAAGTTTAACCAAGTAGACATATTAACAACACCTTTTCGTCATCTTTAATCCTTATTCTGGCGGTAATTTAAATAAGGAGAAAACAGCATGAATACGCTACTACTAACACTTTTATTATTAAGCCCAAATCAAGCATCGTTAACCGAGCAAGTACAACTGGAATTAACACATAACCTTAAAACTCTACATCAAGAAAATAAAATCGCTTTAAAAAAGCAACTTAAGCTTACCCTTGATAATACAGAATTAGCGCTGCCTATAGCCATGAATCCTGAAGTGATTGTTAAAAACCAAGCAACTGATAACATAAAGCAACTTAACCAAGACTAAGTTGCTACTTTCACTAATAGAACGAGATTAACGCTAATTCAACTAAGTTTTCAGTGTTATTAGGGTTATCTAAACTTTAATTCTCAGCGAGTGCCTTTTCAATCAAGGGTACTAGTGGTGCTGGTAAAGTAATATGCCCCGCCAGTACAAAGTCGTGCGCTTGTGCTGACATTTTTTGCCAAGTGCGGCGAAGAATACCTATCCATTTTTGTTCATCATAATCAGGCTTAGTTTGCGCAAATGCCAACATGTAGTGCTCAATAAACACCAAGCTTGCAATATCTTCAACTAATTGGCTATCTGGGTTACGTTTTATTTGCTGTTTAGCAACTGCGGCATAGACTCGGTCTTGATCTTTTTGCGTACAACCTGCTTGCTGCATTAGTTCAACAACAGTACTGGCATGAAAAATATAAAGCGCACTGCGCCATTGATGATAACCTTGCTTATTCATGGGGAAATCACTTCGCGGTGAACACCAGCGTTTAATGTGCTGCGCTCGAACTGCTATATGCATTAACTCGTCGGCATCAGGCTGAAAACGATTGAGCATATCTGTCATCCGCTCTGAGTATAAGCGCTCTTTAGGCCAGTCTTTATTGTTATGCTGCTGTTGGTTTGGATCTTGGCTGTTTGCCTCATCAATTAATGCGATTACGTGTTGCAACATCGGTGACTCGTTATTGTTATTTAACTAATAGCTCTATTCTAATCAGCAAGTTGCTAATTAGCTAGAAGGAAAATAAGGCAAAAATGATTTTGCTATATTTATCCAGCACAACAGGATAGTTTTTATTATTGAGCTGTTTTGTCAGTATCATTTTCAAATATTTTTAACTTACCAAAAAAATGAAAGAAATTTACTTCTCATCCTGTCTAACTACATGAGAGTAATACTAACAGAAGAAATTCATATGTGTTCATCCCCTAAATCAAGTCGAGCAGTTAGTGCTAGTAAACCAATAAAAGCGTTTGGAGAAGATCTTTCTAAAGAGCAACGGTTGCACTTTACAGAAGTAGCTAACCGTGCCGATGAGCGACGCAAAAAAAGGGTTGAGGAAAAACGTCGCTGGGAGCAAAAACATAATACCGGTAGAAACAAACAGCAACAAACTTCCGTTTGGCAATGGCTAAACAATTTTTTTGCTTCTCTTGCTACTAGATAGATTATTACCTGAGTCAAGATAGTAGGTTTGAGTTTCCTGGAAAATATTTTATTTCAATCTGATATTTGCGCATTTTTGAGCGTAGTGTGTTGGGGTTTATATTGAGTAAACTAGCAGCTCCCCCTTCACCACTTATTTTTCCATTGGTGACCTTGAGTGCATTATTTATCGAAGAGACAATGGTTTTTTCTAGAGGCTCGATTGATACGTTTTTATCGAGCTTATTTTCATGATTGTTATTTTCAGCAGGGATGGAAGGTGCCGTCACTTTAAAGCTGGGACCAAGAGATGCTTCAATATCTAACTGCTTTCCTTGACCGAGTATTGCAGCTCGTTCCATAACAACTTGCAGCTCACGCACATTCCCCGGCCAATGATAAGCTTGGAGCATAGTAGCTTGATGTGAAGTTGGAGGAATATAAGGTAGCCCTAACTTCTTTGCTGCACGTTCAGAAAAATGATTTGCTAAAGCGGAAATATCTTGTTTTCTTTCTCTCAATGAAGGTAAGTAAATTGGAAAAACATTGATTCGGTACCATAAATCTTCACGAAATAATTTTTCATTGACCATGTCCGAAAGGTTTCTATGTGTGGCAGCTATTATTCTCACATTAACGTTTATTTCACGTTCACCACCCACTCTATTAAGTGTCCCTTCTTGCAATACTCTTAGTAATCGTGTTTGAGCAGCTAATGACAGCTCACCAATCTCATCCAGAAATAATGTGCCGCCGTCAGCACGTTCGAACCAACCTAGCTTAACACCGGCTGCCCCCGTGAAACTGCCTTTTTCATGTCCAAATAATTCTGAATCAATTAAATCAGGCGAAATAGCACCACAGTTTACTCTGATAAATGCTTTGTCTGCTCGAGGGGACTGCTCATGAATGGCTCTGGCAACGACTTCTTTACCTGAGCCTGTTTCACCTCGAATCAAAGCTGTTAAATCAGATGGAGCCACGATATTCACTTGCTCCATAGTTTGAGCTAACCCATGTGATGAGCCAATTATTTGATTGTCCATATTATCCTTGCCCATTTTGGATAACAGATCTTGGCATTGTGATTGCACAACTTTAGTCGCTTGTAGTAATTTTTGATGCTGTAAGTAATTGTTGGCAGCAACTGAAAAAATAGGGAGCAACCCAGGAATATAATCAAAAGCAAATGTAACTTGCTCTCGACGATAAATAAATGCAAGTAGTATTTGTTGATCTGCTGCGCAACTTAATTTACTTAATATCACACAATGTTGCTGATCTTGTTGCAGTGGTAATACACGTGTTACCTGAGAGCGAAATCGTTCGTCAGCAAACCACTGTTGAATCTCTCCATGCAATAAACTGAGTTCAACATTTTTGCTTTGTGAGAATGAACTTGCTAAAAAACGAATTTTTTCAGGTTGCTGTTGCCACCTTACCACCCCAATTTCATTCATAGAAAATTCTCTTTTAAGGAAGGGGAGCAACTCTTCGAGTAATTTAGGCAACTCCGGTGTTTCTGCAACTTTTCGCCAAAAAATGGCGAGCAATTCGGACGTTAATATCATGTAAATGGCCTGTACTTACTAAATAAGACGAATCTATCACAATAAACCAACAATTGATGATATATAAAAACCAATACTTATATCAATTTAATATATACAAAAAAATCAAAACCTTACCTTTGGCTCGAAATTTGATGTAGCTCACTAGTCATGTATATATTTTTTACTTTTAATTAGGAGAGGGAATGAAAACGACTACATTGATAGTGCCTGGTTATCGCGGCAGCGGACCTCAACATTGGCAAAGCTGGCTTGAAAGCCGGATCGAAGATAGTCATCGTGTAACAGGGATTGACTGGGATTCACCAGAACTGCTGAAATGGGCTGAAGTATTAAGCGCAGAAATAGCAAAAACAACAGGAAAAGTTTGGATCGTCGCCCATAGCTTTGGCTGCCTTGCAAGTGCTGTTGCGATACAAGATTGGAAACATAAAATTGCCGGCGTGTTGTTTGTCGCACCTGCTACACCACGACGTTTTACTTTAGCGGGGCCAATACAGGAAGGTGTTCCCGGAAATGAAATAAATATATCTGCATCTATTCCTTATCAAAATCTGGATACATTTGGTGTGCTTGTTGCGAGCCGAGATGATCCGTGGATGCCTTTTGAAGAAGCACAAAGTTGGGCTAATAACTGGGGTCTTGCAACCTATGACGCCGGATTTAGCGGCCATATTAATGAAGCGTCAGGTCATGGAGCATGGCCTGACGGAGAAGAGTTACTTAATGCGATATTTTTCGCTACTGGAAACAAAAAAGAAAGCGAGTTTACACTTCCATTTTTAAAGAGTCGAGTTTCATAAGTTTTGTGCTTTTTTAAAAATAGCAAAAACTCCATTCTGCTCGAAATAACTAAAGAATAGAGTCTGTCTGAGGTGAGAGATTAGACCGTTTAAGAAACAGCGTTGTAAAAAGCCGAGATATATAAAATCTCGGCTTAAACTCACATTATAATATTTATATTTAATTTAAAAATGTTTAACGCGCTAAAGCTTGTGCAAGATCAGCGATTAAATCGTCAGGATCTTCCACTCCTATACTCAACCTAATCAGATTATCATTAACCCCAGAAGCTAACCTGCTTTCAACATCCATTGCAGCATGAGTCGTGCTGGCAGGGTGACAGGCTAGGCTTTCTAAATCACCTAAACTAACAGCTTGAGTAAACAGCTTTAAATGGTCTAAAAAACGTGCTACTCGGCTAAATCCTCCCTCCAGTTCAATGCTCACCATCCCGCCAAAGGCATTTATTGTTTCCCTCAAAACTTGATAGCCTTGATCCTCTAAGCGACCAGGATAATAGATTTTTACAACATTTGGGTGTGCCGCAAGAAAAGCAGCAACTTTAGCAGCGCCCGCAATATGTGCATCCATTCTAAGTGCTAAAGTACGTAAACCACGCTGAAGTAAATAGGCTTCCTGTGGCCCAATAGCAGCTCCTATATGCTTAAGTGCTATGGTGCGAATTGGCTGCATTAACGCTTTACGCCCGGCGACCACACCCGCGATTAGATCACCATGACCACTTAAATATTTAGTAGCGCTGTGCATTACTATATCTATACCATGTTCCAATGGTTTGAATAAATAGGGTGTTAAAAAAGTATTATCACAAATGGTGATTGCCCCAACCCGCTCAGCTGCTAACATGACCTTACGATAATCACTGACCTTTAAAGTCGGATTAGTAATTGGTTCAAATAAAATAATTTTTGTCTCGGGGGTTATCTCTGACAATAGGTGAGCATCATCTTGATAACGACGTACTGTAATGCCCGCTCGAGTAAGCGTCTGAATTAAAAATGCTGCGGTGCCTCCATATACAGGATCAATAAATGCAACTTCATCACCTTGACTTGCCAATGAATAAAAAATACTACTGATTGCTGCCATACCACTGGCAACAACGAGTGCTTCATCTGCTCCTTCTAGCTGTGCCAATTGTTGTTCAAGTGTTTGTACGGTGGGATTGGCCATGCGACTGTAGATAAAACCAGGCTGTTCACCTGCAAAACGAGCTCGCCCATCTTCGGCACTGCCATAAGCAAAAGTGCTACTTTGATAAATAGGTGTCGTAAGGGCTCCTGTTGAGTTTTCAGCGGTATGATTGGTGTGAAGTAATTTAGTTTTGAACTGCATAATAGCTCCTAATTATAATTAAATAGCATCGGCAAATGAGGCATAATGAGCTTTCGCAACATCAGGATGTGAGCGTAAACGCCCTTTTAATACGTTTTGCCCAACTTGATTAAAGAGTGGATTTAATGGATCGCTTGCCGGCCCTTGAGCTTGGCGTGCCAAATATTCAGGCAAAGGTAACAATGGCACCGTTGCGTTCAACTGTGCCGCCATAAAAAAGGCGCAAGAGTAGCGATCAACTCCAGCTTGTGGACTAGTGACTCTGTGATAAGTCGCTTTTAAATATCCATTAGAGGCTAACTCAAGTAATTCACCTATGTTAACAACAAAAGCGCCTGCAACAGGCGGTACACTTAACCAGCCGTTGTCAGTCTGAACTTCTAAACCAGATTGCTCATCTTGCAACACTAAGGTGAGGTAGCCTGGATCCTTGTGCGCTCCAACACCTTGGGCTGAAGTATGCCTTTTACTATTTGGATAGCGAATAAGTTTCATGTGTTGGTAAGGGCTATTTCCTATCGTGGCATCAAATGCAGTTTCAGGTTGTTCTAATGCTACTGCAAGAGCTTTTAATAGCGATACACTGATAGCAGCTAAATCTTGTTGCCATCTCAATAAAATCGATTTCATCTGCGGTAAGTTTTGCGGCCATTGATTAGGCCCTTGTAACTGACACCAGATAGGTAAATCGTGACTTGGCATATGAATCGCCTCTTCTTTCATTATGTCAAATTGTTCGCGCAAATCAGGCCTACCGAGTGTTAATTCACCCTGCAAGCGGGTATAACCGCGAAAATGAGGACTATTCGTCATCTCAACTGCTAGCTTTTCAGGCATTGGTAATGCAAAGAAATCTTTTGTTAGTTGCAGTATTTGCTGTTGTCTCGCAAGCTCAATGCCATGACCAGTCAAGTAAAAAAAACCTATTTTTCTAGCTGCATCTGCAAGTTTACTAATAAAAGCCTGACGACTTCGTCCATCCCCATGCCAATCGCTTAAATTCAATACCGGTAATTGTTCCATGAATCACTCCATTTCAATATGTAATTTGAGCTGGAGTGTATTGCTTTATCGATATTTGGATAACTAACTAATAACTATTTGATATATTAAATGGTTATAATATAACTTTTAGATATATGGAGGTCCAGACCGCTAAACTTCCATATATTTGTAAACAAGGATTTGGCTATTTCGCTTATGATCAAAAATCGTTAAATAAGACAGATTCACTACATTTAATAAAACCATTGGTTATATAGGACGCTTATAAAAACACTTTTTAGAATATACATAAAAATCAACAATTTAAAAATGGCACGAATATAGCTTTAGCTATGTAAGCTATTAATAAATTAGGAATTTAACTCAATGCGAACGATACCATTTTTTACTACAAGTTTACTCTTATTTGGAATTACAGCTCCGGTACTTGCAAACTCTAACGCTTCACAAAATGAAGCGATAGCGGAAGAAATTAATGATTTACACAACAAAATTGCGGCGCTAGAAAAGCGCTCCCAATCAAGTTGGGTCGATAATTTAAAAGTGGGTGCTTTTATTCAGGCAGATGCCCGCTATTTTACTGATGACGATACCGGAACCGATACGTTTTTGATCCGCCGAGCGCGTATAGATGTACGTGGCAAAATCAATAACACCTTTAGTTTTCGTATTTTGCCGGAATTTGGTGATGGTAAAAATGGCGAATTACTAGATGCTTACCTTGACTGGAAAACCAGTGAAAGTGCAGCATTGCGTATAGGTAAGTTTAAATCATCAATCGGTTTGGAGCGTGTGCAATCAGGCTCAAGGTTATTGTTTCTTGAGCGCGGCTTAACTGACAACTTAGTGCCTAATCGTGATGCAGGGATTGCCTGGAATTATAAAACTAAAGAGCAACAAGTAACTATTGGCATCGCTAACAACGCCGGAGATCGTATCGACGCTGGCGTAGATAACGACGATACTAAAGCCGTTTATGCTCGTATTTACTGGCAGCCTGAATATTTAGGAGGTTTAGGAATAGGTATCGCGAGCAGCCTCGCTGAATCAGAACTAAACAGCAGTTTACCCACCTATAAAACCTCCAGCCGAGCTACTGTGTTTCGCTATAACAGTGATGTTCTGCGAGATGGTAAGGAAACTCGTGTAGCTCCCCATTTTACTTATTACAACGGTCAGTTTGGCGCATTTGGTGAGTATGTTGCATCTTCATTGGAGCTGACCAATAGTCAGAACCAGCAAGTTGACATTACCAACACCGCTTGGCAAGTCGTCGCCAGTTGGATCGTCAGCGGTGAGCAGAACAGCTGGGGTGGGGTGAAACCTGCATCAGATAGTGGAGCTTGGGAAGTGGTTGCTCGTCTGGCTGAGCTGAATATAGATGAGGATGTTTTCATAGCTCACGCCGATGCAGCACGTTCCGTCAGCAATATTCGGTCCGCCACTGTGGGGGTGAACTGGCATGTCAATAACAATGTGAAAGTATTAGTAAACTATGAAATCAGTGATTTTGATAATGGAAAATCTGTAAGCCTAGATCGCCTTGATGAAAAACTGCTTTCTGCACGCCTGCAATTAACCTTTTAATACATTAATTTATAACGGAGAAGTAAAAATGAGAAAACTACTAAGTATTGTGGCACTCGCTAGCAGTGTATTATTAACACCTATAGCTTTAGCTGAAACAAAAACATTATTGAATGTGTCTTATGACCCGACCCGTGAATTCTATAAAGAATATAACGAGGAATTTGCCACTTACTATAAAGCTCGTACTGGTATTGATGTACAGGTGCGTCAGTCTCACGGAGGGGCTGGCAAACAAGCCCGCGCAGTGATCGACGGTTTGCAGGCTGATGTGCTAACTCTGGCACTGGCTTATGATATTGACGCCATATCGGAACGCGCGGGGCTATTTGATAAGAACTGGCAAAAGCGCTTACCTTATGGCAGTGCTCCTTACACCTCTACCATTGTATTTTTGGTACGCAAGGGCAACCCTAAAAATATTAGTGATTGGGATGACTTGGTAAAACCTGGTATAGAGGTAATTACCCCAAATCCGAAAACCTCTGGCGGTGCTCGCTGGAACTATCTAGCGGCTTGGGCTTATGCCGAACAGCGCTACGGCAGTGAAGAAAAGACCAGTGAGTTTGTCAGCAAATTATATCGCAATGTACCTGTGTTGGATTCGGGAGCCAGAGGTTCAACCAATACCTTTGTGCGTAATGGTATTGGTGATGTGTTATTAGCTTGGGAAAACGAAGCGCTGCTCGCCACAACTAAGCTTAGTGATGCTGCTGAATTTGAAATTGTAGTACCGTCACTGAGTATTCTCGCCCGTCCTCCGGTTACTCTTGCGGATAAGCATGCTAAAAATCATAACGTTGAAGAAGAAGCTAAGGCTTATCTGGAATATCTATACAGCCCTGTAGCTCAGCGTTTGGCAGCTAAACACTTTTACCGTCCAGTGCATCCTGAATTCGCTGATCAGAAAGATTTACAGCGCTTCCCTGATGTAACCCTGTTTACCGTTGATGATGTATTTGGGGGCTGGCAACAAGCTCAAAAGAAGCACTTCAATGATGGCGGCGTGTTTGACAAAATTTATCAGCCAGGGCGTTAATTATGTCTTTGAGCAAGTTGAAAACTTACTCGGTGTTACCAGGCTTTTCATTAAGCTTGGGATATACCCTTTTTTATCTAGGGCTGATAGTGCTGCTGCCAATAAGTGCGTTGGTGGTAAAAACGATGAGTCTGAGTTGGAGCGAGTTTTGGAGCGTGATTACCGATGCCAGAGTAGTCGCCTCATATAAATTAACATTCGGAACAGCGTTATTCGCAGCAAGTGTGAACCTCGTATTTGGATCATTAGTCGCATGGGTATTGGTGCGATACCAATTTAAAGGCAAGCGGATTGTGGACGCCCTGATTGACTTACCTTTTGCACTGCCAACGGCGGTAGCGGGTATTGCCCTGGTCGCCATTTATGGGCCTAACGGACCTATAGGGTCAGTGTTACTGGAATGGGGAATAAAAGTGGCATATACCCCTATTGGTATTACCCTAGCGTTGATTTTTATTGGCTTTCCCTTTGTAGTTCGTACGGTGCAGCCAATTTTGGAGGACTTTGAACAAGAACTTGAAGAAGCCTCAGCAGCGCTAGGCGCAGGCCGCTGGTATACCATTCGTCGGGTGATATTACCGCACTTGTTCCCATCAATGTTGACCGGCTTTGCCCTGGCATTTGCACGAGGCGTTGGCGAATATGGTTCGGTAATTTTCATCGCTGGAAATATTCCAATGGTGTCTGAGATCACCCCCCTACTGATCATCACCAAACTGGAACAATATGATTATGCTGGTGCCACGGCTATTGCCTGTGCCATGCTGTTATTCTCGTTGTTGATGTTACTGGTGATCAATGGTTTGCAAGGTTGGCTTGAGCGCAGAGAAAAACAATTTGATGGAGTAATGGCCTGATGATTATAGCAACCAAAAAGTGGTTTGAAGATCGACCAACAATGACGGTTTATCAGCCTGCGGTAACCGAAAAAACATGGGTTAGAAGGACATTATTGACGCTCGCACTGACATTTATAGTTGCTTGTTTAATTTTACCGTTATTAATGGTGCTTTACGAAGCGCTTCGCTCTGGCTGGGATGTATACCTTGCGTCAATCACTGAACCAGATGCTCTTGCGGCTATTCGTCTGACATTACTAGTTGCGGCGATCTCGGTGCCACTTAACTTAGTATTTGGCGTGATGGCTTCATGGGCAATAGCTAAATTTGACTTTTTCGGTAAACGTTTCTTATTAACACTAATCGATTTGCCGTTTTCTGTCAGTCCCGTTATTGCTGGCTTAGTGTTTGTATTGCTATTTGGTGCAGGCGGATGGTTTGGTGACGAAGTTACGGCTATGGGCTGGCAAATCGTTTTTGCCGTACCAGGGATTGTGTTGGCCACACTATTTGTCACCTTTCCATTTGTCGCAAGGGAATTGATCCCACTGATGCAAAGCCAAGGTACAGATGAAGAGGAAGCTGCCAGAGTGTTAGGGGCATCTGGCTGGACTATCTTCAAAAAAGTAACCTTACCAAATATTAAATGGGGTTTGCTGTACGGAGTCATTTTATGTAACGCCCGTGCTATGGGCGACTTTGGTGCTGTTTCTGTGGTATCTGGGCATATTCGTGGGGTAACAAATACCCTGCCATTACATGTTGAGGTAGTTTACAACGAGTATCAATTTACAGCGGCATTTTCCTGTGCATCGTTATTGGCGTTTTTAGCCATTATTACCCTGATTATAAAAGAAGTTTTGCACCGTAACCTACAGAATCAACGAGTGAAATCATGAGTATTGAAGTAAATAATTTATTTAAACATTTTGGTAATTTTACAGCTTTGAATGATGTTAGTATTACCTTTCCAAGCGGTTCATTAGTGGCTTTATTGGGGCCATCTGGTTGTGGTAAAACCAGCCTACTGCGTGTTATTGCAGGGTTAGAGCAAGCCGATGCTGGCGAAGTGTTAATTAACGGTAAGAATACAGCTGGGCAGGATATTCGCTCTCGACAAGTAGGATTTGTTTTTCAGCATTACGCATTATTCAAACATATGTCGGTATTTGAAAATGTCGCGTTTGGACTTAAAGCAAAGCCGCGAGGTGATCGTCCAACTGATGACGAAATTAACCTTAAAGTCATGCATCTGCTAGAGCTTGTGCAACTAGAGTGGTTGGCGGATCGCTATCCCGCACAATTATCGGGCGGTCAACGTCAGCGGGTTGCATTAGCCCGAGCCTTAGCAATTGAACCAAATGTGTTGTTATTAGATGAGCCTTTTGGGGCGCTGGATGCCAAAGTACGCAAGGAGTTGCGCCGCTGGTTACGCCGTTTGCACGATGAGCTGCATATCACCAGCTTATTTGTTACACATGACCAAGAAGAAGCGCTGGAGGTCGCTGATCAAATCGTAGTAATGAACAAAGGGAAGATTGAGCAAATTGGTACCGCGCAGCAAATCTATGAACAACCCGCCAGTGAATTTGTTTATCAATTTATTGGTACAACGAATAAATTGCCTGCATCGTTGCAATCGTCAGAAGAAGACAAAAAAACGTTAACACACTATTGCCGTCCCCATCAATTTAGCGTTTATAACGAAGAGCAACCTCATACCCAAACAGCAACATTATTACGTTCATTATTAATTGGGGGGACTGCACGGTTAGACGTTGTGCTAGAGGATAAAACAGATATAGAAATTGAATTGTCACGAGCAGACTTTCTTGCGCTAGAATTACGTGACGGACAAAATATTTGGTTCAAAGCTAATCAAGTGACTCAATTTTAAGCCAGTAAATTAGTATAGCAGTGGCTAGCCACTGCTATGTTTTATGCCAAGGTTAAAGGCCAAAATAGATATAAAATGGATACTGTAGCTGTGCCAATGAATAAATTCATTGGCAGGCCAATTTTTAGAAAGTCATTAAATTTATAGTTACCAGGCCCCAATACCATCAAATTAGTCTGATAACCTAGCGGAGTTGCAAAGCTTGCTGATGCCGCCATCATAATGGCAAAAATATAAGGTTCAGCATTTAACGCTGCTTTATCTGTGATTTCAATAATAATTGGTAAAATTAAAACTGCGGCGGCATTGTTGGTAATGACTTCAGTCAGTATTGAAACGGTCACATAGGTCAAAATTAATAACAACAGTGCATTGCCCGCGCTAATATTTACAATATTATCAGCAATAAAACTGGCGACACCGGTCTTTTGCAGTGCAAGACCTAATGAAAAAGAGGCGGCTATGGTCAATATGACTGTCAAATCGAGGCTTTTTTCTGCCTGCTTAACCGATAAACACCCCATTGCTAGCATAAGTCCCGCACCAACTAACGCCGCATTTAACATTGAGGTGATACCAAATGCAGCAGATAATACGGCGCACACTAATATTCCCCATGATAAATTGGCTTTTTCATGATTAGGCTGCTCGTGATCTAAAACATTCACAAGGAGAAAGTCTTTGTTATACTTTTGCCTTGATATAAATGCTGGTCTTGCTTCAAGTAGTAATGTATCGCCCGCTTGGATTTTTATGCCTCCTAAGTTAGACTTTAAACGTTCGCCATTTCTTGCAACCGCAAGTACGACTGCGCCATACCTATTTCTAAACTTTGAATCTCTAATCGCGCTTCCCAATGCTTCACAATGCGGTGACACGACGACTTCAACTAATGTGCGCCCTGATTTTTTTTCATCTAATGAAGATTTATCCTGATTTAAAGGCGCCTCAATACCATTGATTTTTAATAGATCTGTGATGGCTTCAGTCTGTCCTGCAAATACTAGCCTGTCGTTTCCATAGAGTATTTCATCGGATGAAACTGCGCTAAGAGTTGTATTATCCCTTTCAATTTCAACTAAATAAATTCGTTTTAAATTTCTAAGTCCAGCTTCTGCAATTGACTTCCCAACCAAAGGACCATTATTGGAAATACACACTTCCAGAGTAAATTCTCTGAGATCTGAAAACGGCTTACTCTCACGCTTATTTGGTAACAAGAAGGGAGAAATAAAGTAAATAAACACCATTCCCAAGATTGCAATAGGTAAACCAATAAGGGTTATATCAAACAGTCCGAATCCTGGGTTACCAGTAATGCTTTGATACTGACCATTTACTACCAAATTAGTGCTTGTTCCAATAAGGGTAATTGTTCCTCCCAGTATCGCAGTATAGCTAAGCGGTATTAATAGCCTCGAAGGAGCTAAATCATTTTTCTTTGACCACGCCATTATTGCGGGGATCATGGTGGCAACAACAGGTGTGTTATTTAGGAACGCACTCAATGGCACCACTGGAATGAAAATCCTAAGCAGTGCTGCACGTAAGTTTTTGGGCGAACCTAATAGTTTATTAACTAAAATATCTATCCCACCTGAATGGTGTATTCCAGCAGCGACCACAAACATTGCTGCAACAGTTATCAACCCTGAGTTACTAAACCCAGCTAATGCCTCACTGGTTGTTAAAATACCACTCACACTGAGTATTGTCAGTGCTGCCAGCATCACAACATGAGGCGCGATTTTCGTTCTGATCAACGTTAGAAGCACTAAGAGTGTTAAGCCTAAAGTAAGCCATCCGGAAAAACTCATACTTGATTGTTCCAATTATAATTTATCCCACTAGATTAGCATTTATTTGATATTCCAAAAAAGATATATTCAAATGAAAGGTATAACAAAAGGGAATATAGATATAGAAAATAATTTAGCTGGGAATAAACTTTCATTATTAGGCTCGATGAGCATTAAATAATTGTAGTTGTGTTTAAGCTTTTCATACTTTATGACAACCCCCTCTGACGTGGAAAAACAAATGAAGGTTATTACGAACAATATCTCAGTGTTTTTAATGCCGTAGGTGGTGTCTGTAGCTTTTAGCGTCGAGAGACTCGATCTGAACGCTATCATCATACGTATTATCACCTCTACTAATAAATTAAACTACCAGATACATTACATAGATACGACATTCCATATCACTGTTAAGATTAATCCCAGCACCTTGCCTAGGTATATGTATTGGGAAATTAAATTATACCTACCGCATGCTATTCAGTTTCATACCAATTAGTTAAAAACACTTCCTTTAAAATAAATTGCACGGTAATCACCGAGCTGTCTAATTGGTTCGGTGTTTACCTTACGAAGCTTACTGACCATAAATAGTCACCACTACAGCGCCGCCTAAACCAATATTATGCTGTAGCGCAAATTTTGCGCCTGTTACTTGGCGTTTACCGGCCTCACCTCGCAAATGCCAACATAATTCAGCACATTGCGCTAACCCTGTTGCCCCAATGGGATGGCCTTTCGACATCAGCCCCCCTGAGGGACCAACCACAAATTTACCGCCGTAGGTATTATCATTTTTTTCAACTAACTCTATTGCTGCGCCTTCTGCACACAGACCTAAGGCTTCATAATTAATTATTTCGTTAGGCGTAAAGCAGTCATGTAATTCAATAACATCTATCTCTTGTGGGCCAATACCCGCACTATTATATGCTTTATTCGCAGCGCGCTTAGTCATATCAGCACCCACTGAAGAAATTGGATCTTGCCATGACACTTGCGTGTCTGTCGTCATGGTTTGAGCTAGGATCTTCACGCCATGCGATAGGCCATTTCGTTTGGCAAACGCTTCGCTACAAATAATCGCAGCTGCCGCTCCACAGGTTGGTGGGCAAGCCATAGTACGCGTTAAGTAGTTATCAAAAATAACTTTATCATTGAGTACATCAGCCATTGTTAATGGGGTATTAAACAACGAGTACGGATTATTGACAGCGTGAGAGCGAGATTTCACAGCCACTTTGGCAAATAAGCTCGCATCTACATGATATTTTTCCATATAATGACGCCCCGCACTGCCAAATGCCCTTAAAGCGATAGGCCCTTGTGGTACATTAAATTGCTCATAAACAGGCTCAACGCGATCAAATGGGCTTTCTCTATCTTGCCAATGTGACACTAACGCCCCCGGTTGCATTTCTTCAAAACCGAATGCAAGTGCACATTCAACTTCACCAGACAACACAGCTTGCCTTGCTAAATATAGCGCTGATGAACCACTTGAACAATTGTTATGAACGTTGACGATTGCTATACCACTTTGAATAACATCATAAAAAGCATGCTGTCCAGATGTACTATCACCATAAATATAAGCTGCGAATGCTTGCTCGATTTGTTTGGCGGTAATACCTGCATCTTTCACTGCCATTTTAATCGCATTAGCAGCCATGACACGATAAGGCTGATGCTGACCTGGCTTTTGAAACTTGGTCATGCCTACACCTGCAACAATTACATGGCTCATATTTATTCACTTTTATTATTGTTAGTTATTAGCAGTGTACTACTAAAAGAGAGAATATCGAGCGCTTTAAATTTAGCAATATTAAAATATAAACATAACAAGTAAGCAGCAAAAGATGACTGGTGCGAAACAGCCATTTTTCATTCCAGCGTTGAAATATAAAATTTAAAAATAGCGTTTTAGCTTTTATATAATGCTGGTTAATTCAACAGTCATAATTCTGCAATTAAAATAGCGGATAATTTCTATCCGATTTAACTGATGATGAAAAGACGTTCCGCTGAAATGACAGTTTCTCAAGTGCATTTAAATTTTGCACTGCCTTCTTTTGAAGGCCCATTTTCTACTGCTATGGCTCATAATACCATTTATGACGGCTTACCTATTGCTGCGGATGAAAATCATAATATTCAGTTTATTTGCGAGTTGCCTGATGATGTAAATGAAGGAGATGTTATTTCGTTAAGCGCAACAAATATCACGGCCAGAAATGCGCGCTATTTTGTGCAACACACAGTAACTCAAGGTGATCTCGAAGCAGGGATAGCACCACTCGCTTTTCAGCACATTAGTCATAGTGATAAGTATATACTGCAATTAATGTTGCATGGGTTACATGACACTCTCAAAGACAGTATTGAGTTTGATGCCTTTATTGAAGCGTATGGATCTGGTTATCAACAACATGATACGAGTCAGCAAGGTGCGATGCTCAGTAAAGAGCAATCTTTTAAACAGTTTATCGTAAGTTGCAGCAGCTCATTTTTATCATTTTTTTAATCTGCAAAGCTAATTTTTCCCATAGTGACATAAGGAATACCTTGCTCTGCATTACCAAAACGGCTTTGTCCTCCAGCAAGGCACTCGTTAGCTAAAATAGCAAATAAAACGGCCTCTTTAGCATCAGGGTCAATTCCCAGTGCCTGGGTATTTTTAACCTCACTTAATGGTGGGCATAAAGATAAAATATGCTCCATTAGTAATGGGTTATGAATACCTCCACCACTTGCATATACTGCAATATCAAAAAGTTGTTCGCTACATTGGTTAATTGCTTTTGCAATCATCAACGCGGAAAAACGATTAAGTGTTGCCATAACATCATAATGACTAATATCAAGGGTGTTGCTGATAGCTTGTGCGTTGGTTAAGTAAGCAAGATTGAATACCTCTGGCCCCGTGGTTTTTGGAAAAGCTAAATCAAAAAATGCGTCATTACAAAGCACTTCAAGTAACGAAGTATTAATAACACCTTGCTTGGCAATCAGGCTGTCTTTGTCGTAATGCAATGGTGCAAAATGCGTTTGCACATAAGCATCCATAATCGTATTGCCTGGGCCAATATCAGAGCTAAATACTGCATTCGTATCCGCTGATTTTGGTAAAAAGGTTAAATTAGCAATACCACCCATATTTAATAAAATACGATTTTCTTGATGGCTGGTAAAGAATAAGTAATCACCATATACCGCAAGCGGCGCGCCTTCACCACCGGCTGCAATGTGTTTTTGTCGAAAATCGCCAATCGTCGTAATGCCGGTCGTTACAGCTAAATGATCACTATCGCCAATTTGCAACGTGCCATGGTTAAAATCATCATGTTGATGCTGGCTTTTTGGACAGTGATAAATAGTTTGTCCATGGCTTGCTATTACATCAATATCCTCGGCGGGTACTTGCCATTTAGCTAAGCACTGCTTGACCATAGTGCCATGCAATTTACCGATCCACGGGTTAAGTAAGGTCACCAGCTCTAAGTCGCATTCACGTTTAGCAAACACCTGTTTTATTTTTTGTTTATAGTCATCATCATAGTCAACTGTATCAAAAGCTAAAACGTCTATTTTGGTTTGCATTCCTTGCCCTGAGACTTTGCACAATGCCACATCTAAGCCATCCAGCGACGTACCACTCATTAAACCAATGATCAATTTATGAGATTTTTTAGCGCTTTGATAAAGCTTAGCGATGTGTGGATGCATACGGTGTTACCTCTTGGACGCTGAGAAATTAAATTACACGACAGGAATATTATATATCATTAAATACAAAAAATAAGAATAATTATTGCAAAAATGTAAAATTGCTTTAAAGTTGTTCTATAAGTTTGTTATTTCTGAATTTCAATCTAGGCTACAGGTACACTGTTCACTTTATGAACACAAAAGCGTAATGAATAACAGTTCAATATTAAATTAATCCTTTTATTCAATTTGAATATATAACACAGGATTACCCCTAAGCGCACCCTGCCCGGTGCGCTTTTTACTTTGTACTTAGTGTTTTTTACTTGGTTAAGCTACCTGGCTGTGCAGCTATGATCTTGGTATTTTTTGTCTTCATTAAAGTTAAATAAACACCAACTGCACTGATAGCTAACCCTAATATAGCAGGTACAGTAATTGCCTCACCAAACATTACCCAAGCCCATAACGTTGTTACCGGTGGTGTTAAATAAATTAGACTCGACACCCGTGTTGCAGAGCTTTTCGATAGGATCTGCCAATATAATCCATAAGCGCCTAAGGTAGAAAATAATATAAACCAAACCACCGCATAGACGAAATTCAAACTAATTTCGGGAACTAAACCACCATTAAAGTAAGCAAGAGGCATAAAGAGCGCACTAGTAATTAAACATTGTATAGTGAGCGATGGCAAAATACTCACTTTACTCGGCTTAGCTTTCGCTACAAATGTTGCGATAACTATGCATATCATACTAAGCAACGCTAAAGCGTAAGCAAGCAAAGGTGAGTCGTTTAAGCCACCAACAACAGTGACAGCGACACCAACAAAGCCTAAACAAAGACCTATCCACTGCTTTAAAACAACTTTCTCAGACAACACAATACCAGCAAGTGCAGCAGTGACTATAGGTTGTAATGAAGCAATTAACGCTGCCGTTCCTGGAGAAACCCCCATATCAATTGCTGCGATAATCGTCGCTAAATAACCAAACATAGCAAAGCCACCAATAACACACTGTTGGAGTAAATCCCGTTTAGTTAGCTTCGTTAAAACCTTTATTGAAAAAGGCAGTAAAATGACTGATGTGATTAAAAACCGCCAAAACAACACTGTAAAAATTGAGCCTGTATTAGACGCAAGCGTTCCGCCTATAAAGCCAGAACTCCACGCAACGACCAACCCTATCTCTAAAATCGGCATTGATTTTAACTTATTAAACACATTCACCTCAAAAGTAAAACGATCACTCTACTTGCAAGTGGTAGAGTGATCGTTTTACTATGTCAACTATGAATAAGACTCAAGAAAAAATAGCCACCGCTTTAGAAACTGCTTTCGCTCAACATGGCTTTGCAGAACAAGGCGTTGATGCGCTTAAAGATGCCACCGGGGTGAGCTTAAGAACCCTATACAAATACTGTCCTTCGAAAGAAGCAATGATAGTCACTGCGCTTGAGTACCGACACACTCGGTATTTAAACACTATTTTCACTTCGTCAAATGACAGCCAGAACAACTCAGCAGAGCATATATTTAAGCAAATAGGGTTTTGGATGGGGGAATATGCACCTAGCGGCTGTTTATTCCATAATGCGGTAGCGGCTTATCCAAATAGTAAAGCTTTATCAGCGCTGTTAACTCGTCATAAATTTGAGGTTGCTAACAGTTTAACGACTGCCCTAGATCTCAAAGGCTATGAAGATGAGCTATTACTAATACATGAAGGGTTAACGCAAAGCTGGCCTTTACTTGGCGATAAAGCACTCGTGATTGCAAATAAGTTAGTAAGTGGCTACCTTAAAAATCGGGATGCATAGCAAAATTATCTATTATGATTGTTTTGCTGCGGCATTAGGTAAACGGTGTTCGTGGGCTTTTATTTATAATTCTCGTTGTTACCCACGAACCACTTTCTCTATAATTCAATCACTTCTATCGCACCGCGCTTTTGCATAGTGACAAACAACTTGGTTTGCTGCTCATTAAACGCCACATTAGTTGGATGCTGCCCTTTGAGTTTAAAGGTTTTTAGTATCTTTCCGGCGGGGCTAATCTTTACTATCACGCCAGCGCCGAAACGTGCCACAAAAACGTTACCTTGATTGTCAACGCGCATGCCGTCCATGCCATGATCGTCAAACTTAATAAGCACCTGTTTATTGCTGATATTTAATTCACTATCAACATCATATTGCCAAATAACTCGTTGCACACTTTCATTTACGTAGAGCTTATTATTAGCGTTATTGACCGCAACGCCATTGGTAGTGCCCATATTATCTTCAAGTAATTTAGTTGAGCCGTCTTTATTAATACGCCAGAGTTTACCGCTACTTTTAGCCCAGTTAGGATCGCTGGCAAACAATACACCCGATTTAGTTATCGCAATATCATTAGGTTGGTTCATGGCATCATTATGTGCAAAAACACTGACTTCATGAGAGTTAGCATCTACTTTTAATATGTTGTGATTTACGTAATCCGCTACATACAAATTACCTTGGCTGTCAAACTGCAAGCCATTTCCAACACTGTCATTCGGTAGTTTAACAAATAATGTAGTGCGGCCTCTGCTATCAACCTTGCCAATAGTGCCTTGCTCGGCAAAATTAACCGCATATAAATAGCCATTATGAAAAGTTGGCCCTTCAACCCCTTGCGTAAAAATATCATCACTAACAAAGTCGGTACTTTGTGTTGCGTTAACGCTAAAGCTTAATAATGCAACTGAGAGTATAGAGGGAGCGAAAAGTGTCATGAGCAGTCCTGTATTAATGGTTTAAATTATTGCTGGTGTATATTGCCAAAATTGGAAAATCATCAGCACCAAACGAAATAGTAATGGAGCGTTGCTCACCATCTTCTAGCTTTAAATTATCTGAAAGTCCAATAGGCGAAAGCCGCTTACCATCAGCAAATAATGCCATAATATGATCAGCTTGCAGTATCCGCGAGCCTGTCGCATCATTACGAATGGTCACAACCGCCACGCGCGTACCAGCTTCGCTGCTCATAAGCACAGAGTTAACAAGGGTGAAGTTACTATTTTTCGGGGTTATTTTTGCATCATTTTCAAACATAAACTCCATACCTTGCAGGCTGCCTCGGTCAACCGAAAGTACTTCGTTACTAGCATGTAAAGGGGCTGATATAAGCAAGCTACTCAGCAACACGTTTATACCAATATAAAAATAACTCTGTTTCATCATTTACCCTTCCTTTGATAATTTTTGTACTATGCTTTTTTATCACAGTTTGTTCCTTGATAACAGACTATTGCATCTGAGCAAAAATGATTACCTGAGCAGCTACAAACAAAAAGCGATACGAGATTGAATTAATACTCACCAGCCCTAAGTTATAGTAATAAGTTATCTGCAGACGACGCAGTAAAATAAATACGAAATATGACAATACATTGGATACGGAGCAACACTTATGAGTACGCTAGACAACCAACAGTTCATTCTTAAATCTCGCCCCCATGGCGCCCCCACTCAAGAAAACCTCAGTGTAGAAACAACACAGCTACCTGCATTAGCAGAAGATGAAGTTCTACTGCGTACAATTTACCTTTCACTAGACCCTTACATGCGAGGGCGTATGAGCGATGCAAAGTCGTACGCTGATCCGGTTGAAGTGGGTGATGTGATGGTTGGCGCTACTGTTTGCCAAGTAGAGAAATCACAAAATAGTGAATTTACACAAGGCGAATGGGTGCTTGCTTATACAGGTTGGCAGCAATACGCCATTAGTAATGGCGAAGGACTGATGAAGCTTGGTGAATCTCCCAGCAATCCGTCTTATGCATTAGGTATTATGGGTATGCCTGGGTTTACCGCGTACATGGGATTACTTGATATCGGCGCACCTAAAGAAGGGGAAACCGTCGTTGTTGCTGCAGCGACAGGCCCAGTTGGGGCAACCGTGGGGCAAATTGCTAAAATTAAAGGCTGTAAAATAGTCGGTGTTGCAGGCGGTACTGAAAAATGTACGTACGCAGTTGAAAAGCTTGGTTTTGATGCATGCATTGATCACCGTTCTGATGACTTTGCAGCACAATTAACTCAGGCCTGTGACACAGGTATTGATGTTTATTATGAAAATGTGGGCGGAAAAGTGTTTGACGCCGTATTACCTTTACTTAATACCGCAGCGCGGGTGCCATTGTGTGGCTTAGTGTCGCAATATAATGCCACTGAGCAACCACAAGGGCCGGATCGTATGGGCGCGCTAATGGGGCAAATTCTCACTAAGCGAATTCGTATGCAAGGCTTTATTATTTTTGATGATTATGGCCATCGTTATGATGAATTTGCCACTGATATGCAAAAGTGGCTTAGCGAGGGGAAAATTCATTATCGCGAACATGTAGTAACAGGCTTTGAAAATACCGTATCTGCGTTTAACGATATGCTTGACGGTAAGAACTTTGGCAAAACGGTAGTACAAGTAAATAATCCACTTTAAATTTACCCTGCGCAGCTACGGCTGCGCTTTTAAGGACAACCATGATCAAATTACATCATTTAAATAAATCACGCTCTAAACGTATTATTTGGCTTCTTGAAGAGCTAGACGTTGACTACGAAATTGTTGCCTATCAACGTAATAGCGAAACATTTTTAGCTCCTGATGAGCTCAAAGCGATTCATCCACTAGGCAAATCCCCCGTGATTGAGGACAATGGCCAAATTATTACTGAGTCAGGTGCTATCACTGACTATTTAATAACGCAATATGGTAACGGCAAGTTTGCGCCAAGCCGTGATAGCAAAGACTATATTGATTATCAGCAGTGGCTACATTTTGCAGAAAGCTCTGCCATGGTGCCATTTTTACTAAAATTATTTATTACCAAAGATGGCTGTAAAACTAATTTTATTGCCGACTACGCTGATAATGAAATTGGCAAAATTTTAGGCTACATCAACCTAAAACTTAAAGGTAGAAGCTACTTAGTAGGCGAGCAATTAACAGGCGCAGACTTTATGCTGTCTTTTGTTGTTGAAAAGGTAGCCGAAAGTGGCATGATCAGCCACTTCCCTGAAATTGCCCGCTACTTAGAGCAATTAAAAAGCCATGAAAAGTACCATACAGCAGATGAGCTAGAAGCAAAATACGGTTAAGCCCTTACCAGTGCTAGCTTAAAAGGGGTGTAAAGCCCCTTTACGCTTTATATACCCAAACCTCCTCAATCAACTAACCTGTAGCCTACCGCCGGCTCTGTAAGTAAATGCTTTGGAGTTGCGGGATTCGCTTCAAGCTTTTGCCTTAGTTGAGCCATATGCACACGCACATATTCAGGGCGGTTAATATACTGCTCCCCCCATACATGACTTAATATCGCATTGTGAGTAAGCACTTTGTCTTTGTTTTGCAGCATTAACAGTAAAATTGCATATTCTTTTTTGGTAAGTTTAACTTCTTGCTGCGCGAGTGTAACAGTGTGTTTATGTGGATCAATGGTAATATTGCCGCAGTTTAAAGCTAAACTCGTTTGCGTATTAGTGCGTAATAACACGCGAATTCGCGCCAGTAATTCATTAGCACTAAAAGGTTTAGTTAAGTAATCATTAGCGCCATTATCAAGGGCGGTGACTTTTTCAACTTCACCATCGCGTGCTGAGAGTACCAGCACTGGCAACTGGCTCCACTGCCTAAGTTCCACCAGCCAATCTTGCCCGTCCATATCTTGTAAACCTAAGTCAAGTAACACTAAATCAAAACTTTGTTCGCTTAAAAGCGCAAAACCATCAAGCCCTTTAGCACTCACACTCACTTGATAACCACTGGCTGCTAATAACGTTTTTAAAAAGCTCTGCAGTGGTGGTGAATCTTCTAAAGCTAAAATATTAATCATTTAACTTACTCCATACTAAACAGGCAGTAGCACTTTGTTGCTGCTCATTAATATCTAAAGTAAAACTTCCGTGGTGAAATTTAGCCACCACATCACAAATGACACTGCCTAAGCCAACACCTTGGTCAGTGCTTGATTGCAGTGAGCTTGCTAAGCGATTAGTAATGCACAGTTGATAGTCAACTTGCTGCGCATGTTGCCGATAATGAAAGCTGAGATCCGCGTGACCATCACCATAGCGGCTGGCATTCTCAAACATATTCGCTAAAGCAATTTCAAGCAAGGTGATATCCCCTTCGCAGCTGTCTTGTTCACTTACTTGAGTGACGAGCTGAAAATCAAATAACAGCTGCTGACGTCGCGCTTGCGCTTCGCTGATCAAGGTTTGCAAGCTAATGGCTTGCCACTTTAAGTCTTCGCCCATTTTATTGACCCGACTAAGCTCCATCACTTTATCAAAATGTTCGTTAAGAATTTTACTTTGCTCATAAATATTACGCGCTTGCTCTGCAGCCATTGCCTCTGTGAGTACAATGTTTTCATCCGCGAGCATGCTCGATGCGCCCATGATCGTTGCAAGCGGGGTTCGTAAATCATGCGACAAACTGCGCAATAAAGCGTTTTTAGCTCTCTCGAGTTCTGCTTGCACAGAAATAGCAGCTGACTGTTGGCGTAGCTGAGTGTTCTCATGTGCCTGATATAGCACTGAAATTGCAGTATTTAAAAATGCACTTTGCGCCTCATCAAGCGGTTCTGAGGCTATAAAACCGCCCCAACGACTATCAACTTCACCGATCGCAAAGTAATGTGTTGATTGTGCATTTTGAGTCATTCTAGCTTGTTGCCAATCAAGTTCTATCTGTAAGTGTTGCTCAACTACCGCTTGGAAATAGTCGCGCTGACGGTCAATTTCATCGAGGCCATTTAAACCTTTGGCAAGCTCATACAAACAACTGGTGTTACTGGCATGGCGTTTAATATCACTAATTTTACTTGTAAGTTGACCTGCTAATTGGCTTATCACCAATCCCACGATCAGCATGACCGCAAAGGTCACCATATACTCAATATTTTCAATATGAAAAGTGAAATACGGGGTAACAAAAAACCAGTCTGTGCAGGCCACACTGACTAAAGTGGTAATTGCCGCTACACGACGATTACTGCGCAGCGCCACCAAAGTAACCCACAATAATTGCAGCATCACAATATCTGTGGTGGTAAACCAATCTCGCACCGGAAAAATAGCCAACACAATCAGTATTGGCATTAGTACACTCGCAGCAATTGCACTGAGGTATTGTTTTATCTTCATTTTATCGCTCTTCATAGACTCCCTCTTAGCTTACTGTGATTACTAGGCAGGGACTATAAAGTTTTTATAAAGTTTTTTGCTCTATATATTAAATCTTTATAAAGCTTTGCTTTGCAACGCTGACTTTACTATTTCCTACCGTATATTTAGCGCCACTTTAGTAATTGCTGCTTACCTAGTGTAGGTATTTGATAAGGCGTATTGATGATAAATTGGAAAATCACCTTAAGACTACTCGCCTTTCCAATTATTTGGATGGGGGTTGTACAATTGGTATTTGCCGCCCTTTCATTGTTTATTTTTAAAGATCGGGTTATTGGGGCTTTTCTTATTCCTGCTGCAACAATGCTCTGCGTTGCTTTAGTGCTACTGATCAATTTACGAAAAACGGATTTAACCACAGCAACATTCAGAGATGCACTCATATACGCCACCGTAACCTGGATTATAGTAGGTGTGTTGGGGGCCATTCCAATTTTAGTCGTCACTGGCATTAACTTTAGTGATGCGTTATTTGAATCGATCAGCGCTTTAACGACGACTGGCGCAACTGTGTTATCGGGGCTAGACAACATGCCTCCAAGCTTTTTATTGTATAGACAATTTCTACAATGGATGGGCGGGTTAGGCATTGTAATTTTTGTAGTGGCTATTTTACCTATGTTGAATATTGGTGGCATGAAATTATTAAAAGCAGAAACCCCCGGACCAATTAAAAACGAAAAACTAACTCCGCGTGTTGCCAGTACCGCTCATTATTTATGGGGTGTTTATTTAGCTATCACCGTACTTTGTAGTTTAGCTTATTATGCTGGCGGAATGAGTTTTTACGATGCAATTGCCCATGCCTTTACCACTGTTTCAACTGGTGGTTTTTCGACCCACGATGCAAGTATGTGGTATTACCAAAGCCATTTACTGCTGTGGATAGCTAATTTGTTCATGCTTGCAGGAGCTATTAACTTTGCCTTGCACTTCAAAGTGGCGCATAAAAGAGCCATTGCTAGTTATTATCATGATGAAGAAACACGTTATTTTATTTATATAGTGGCGCTTTTAGCGGTTATTTTAGCCGCTATGCTACTGCTTAAAGACAGCTACTCAGATGTACTTGAAGCATTTAGTTTTTCTACTTTTCATATTATTTCTTTTATTACCAGCACAGGTTATGGCGCAGCAAGCTTTACTGACTGGCCAACTGAGGCCGGTTTTTTACTGGTTATTGCAGGCTACCTTGGTGGTTGTGCAGGTTCAACCGCTGGCGGAAATAAAATAATCCGCAACATTATTGTTGGCAAAATGATTAATAACAATATTAAGCAGTTACTTCACCCAAGAGCAATATTTACACTTAAATATCAAGGCTCGCCCGTTAAAGAAGATGTACGTCATGCAATTATGGCATTTATGACCTTTGCCGCTGGTTCAAGCTTATTATTTACATTAATGCTTATGGCAACTGGCCTTGATTTTTGGAGTGCATTTACTGCGGTAGCAGCATGCGTCAATGTGCTTGGCCCTGGATTTGGTGAAGTTGGCGCTAACTTTCAACCTGTTTCAGATACAGGTATTTGGATACTCTCGGTCGCTATGATCGTGGGTCGGTTAGAATATTTTACTGTTTTTGCACTTTTTACTCACAGCTTTTGGAAAAAGTAACGAAGGAATACTATGGCACATTTTACAGTTATCGGTTTAGGCCGTTTTGGCATTGCAGCAAGCTTGGAGTTGATCCATTTAGGACACACAGTGACTGGCGTTGATAGCAACCCAAAACTCGCCGAAAAATATGTTGAGCACTTATCTGAAACAGTGGTGTGTGACTCAACGGATGAAGCGGCGTTAAAGGAGCTAGATTTAGCAAATAGTGAAGCAGTACTGGTAGCGATTGGCGAAGACATGCAATCAAGTATTTTGTGTACTTTAGCATTAAAGAACTTAGCCGTTGCACAAATATGGGTAAAAGCAGGCACTAAAGCACATCACACAATTATTTCAAAATTAGGGGTTAGCCGCATTATTCATCCAGAGGAAGAAATGGGGGTCCGTGTTGCGCAAGCGCTAAACTATCCAATGGTAAACGATTATATTGCTCTGGGTAATGGCTTATATGTAGTCGAAGTTCATATAAAATCGAACTTACAGGATGTAACGTTAGGGCAATTACTAAAAGATACTAAAGGCGAAATCGATCCGGTGCTGGTAAAACGGGGTAAACAAACATTCATTAAACTCGAGCACGACTTTAGATTGCAGGAGCACGATAGTTTACTATTAACAGGTAATAGAGCTGAATTAAAACATATTGCACCAAGGCTGGTATAAACTATGGTTCAGTGGCATCCCCTACAAACTCCAATTGAGCGAAAGCCAAGAGGAAATAAAAAATTAAACGCCGCACCTCCGGTTATATTAAGCACTGGTTTTATTTTTTTAATATTGCTGGGTGCAATATTACTTAAACTCCCTTTTGCTGCACATATTCCTATTTCTTGGGAACAAAGTTTATTCACGGCAACGTCTGCTGTTACTGTAACCGGGTTGGTTGTTGTGGATACCGGCTCTGCGTTTACCGCCTTTGGGCAAGGTGTTATTGCACTATTGATTCAACTCGGTGGTTTAGGACTGATGACGTTTGCTGTGGTCACACTGATAGCACTTGGTAACAAAGTCGGATTTATGCAAAAAACTATTACTAAAGCGGCTTATAATCAAACCGATACTTCTACTTTGGTCAGCACTGCTAAGTCAGTTTTATTATTTTCACTGCTAGTAGAAAGCCTTGGTATTACCATTTTAACCTTATATTGGGGCCAAGAAATGGGCTGGCTAAAAGCATTTGCGCATGCAGTATTTTATACTATTAGTGCTTTTAATAATGCTGGCTTTGCATTGAGCCCAAACAGTTTAATGGCATATGTGGCCGACCCTGTGATTAACCTTACTATAACTGGTTTGTTTATAATTGGTGGTTTAGGCTTTACCGTATTAATGGACTTATATAAATCGAAACGTTGGGCAAAACTATGTACTTACAGTAAATTAATGTTGATCAGCACAGTTATTATTAACGTTATTGCATTATTGCTTATTTACGCGATTGAATACGATAATCCAAAAACACTGCAACCACTGTCTGAAGTAGGTAAATGGTTAGCTGCTTGGTTTCAAGCTGTCACTCCCCGTACTGCGGGATTCAATACCATTGCTATTGAAGAATTAAAAAATGCCAGCACCGCTTTAACTATGATGCTTATGTTTATTGGTGGCGGCTCTTTGAGTACCGCAAGTGGCATAAAGGTCGTTACGTTTATTGTTTTAATATTAGCAACCTATAGCTACCTCAGACGTGATAAAGGGATCACTGTGTTACGCCGAGAAATAGACAAAGAATCTGTGTATAAAGCATTAGCTTTAACTATTATTTCTGCAGGAGTTACCTGGCTTGCTATTTTCGTTTTATTGTTAGTCGAAGATGCACCTTTTATTGATATTGCATTCGAAGCGGTATCAGCAATAGGCACTGTTGGCTTATCTCGAGGTTTAACAGGTTCGCTGTCACCAATAGGTGAATTTATCATTATGTTTTTAATGTTTATGGGCAGAATAGGTCCGCTAACAATCGCCTATTTTTTAGCAAGTCCACGTAGTAAAAAACTAAGGTACCCAAGCGCGCAACTCTCTATTGGTTAACTAAAACTCGGGTAATTAGCCTTATCAAATTACCCGAGTTGTCCAAATACCAAACAATACCCGTTTAAAATAAAATATCACAAAGACGAAAAAATAATTTTAGGACAAGGGTTGTAATACATTGTTAATAAAAAGGGCTAGCAACGTTGTCTGTTATAATCTTAGTTGTCCCGCCAGGTATTTTTATTGTTATCATAAAAAGCGCCCTATTAGTTGTTGAAGTCTTGTGTATCGGTCAGTTCATTTAGACATTATTTTCAGAACAAAAAATCATGAATATAAAGCATATTAATATTCACTTTGCTTGGGCTGTTTTGAATTGTTGCGCCGTTATGGTGGAAAGTTCGCAGGAGAAAAACAAGCGTTTTCTGCAAACCACACTGGGGAAAACGCCACTGCTTCAAGTTTTGCAAAATAAAATTAGTTTGACGTCAAACGAACTAATCACAAGAAATTGGCCAGTGTTTATGGCCATCTTGGACTAAGAAGCTGAGCCAGCTTATTTACTATTCACAATTCCATTATTTAAGCCACCCCTTGCGTTTAAAATACAAGTAAGGTGAAAAACCCGCAGCAATCATTAACCCAATAGCCCATGGATAACCGAATGCCCACTTAAGCTCTGGCATAAATTCAAAATTCATCCCATACATACTAGCGATAAGCGTTGGAGGCAAAAACACGACGGCTGCAATAGAAAAAATCTTTATAATTTTATTTTGTTCTATATTGATAAAACCTTGTGTTGAATCCATCAAAAAATTGATTTTATCGAATAAAAAGGTGGTATGTGACATCAAGGTCTCAATATCCCGCATGATTTCTCTAAGCGTTTCCTGTTCTGACGATTGAACAGTCAAGTGCCTGAGTAAAAATGAGATATCTCGTTGTGTATCCATTAAACACAGACGGATTTTACCATTTGTGTCTTCCAGTCTAGCCAGCTTTCCTATTGCGTCTTCCAGTTCGGATGTCTCATCTTCCAATACTAAATAGCTTACGGCCTCTAACTCTCGATGTAAGTCTTCCAGCGAGTCAGCGTGATTCTCAACTTTTTGTTCCAATAATGTCACTAGCAAGTCTTGCGGCGAACGGGACTCCACTTGCCCACGACGCGCTCGCATTCTCAGCAAACGAAAGTCTGCAATATCGCCATCGCGGATCGTGATCAATCGTTCTTTCTGTAAAATACACGCAACACTTACCGTCTGATGACGTCCCTCAGACTGCGTCATAAACAACGAATGGATATGAATACCGGATTTATCAACAAAACAGCGTGCTGATGCTTCAATCTCTTCAATATCGTTGGATTCAGGAAGCTCTGTATGCAATAGCTCCATCAATAACGAACGATCAAATTCATTAGGCTCATGAACATCAATCCATTGCGCGCCATTTATGACACTAGATAGATTTTCAGCATCATGTTCAATTTCCTGAATAACATTCTGATGAATTGAGAATAGTCTTAACATCAGTTTACCCCTATATTTTTCATCGTATTCCACGCATTACTGCTGCTCTCGATTAGCGAACCCTTCTCTTCCCTCACAATAAAAGCGGCAACGCCATGTTCGTTAGCGACTCGTATAGCGTCACTTTCACCGAGACACAGTAGGGCTGTTGACCACGCATCTGCTTGCGTGGGGTCGTCATGAAGTACAGTAACAGATAAGGTAGAGTGAGTAACCGGTTTGCCTGTTCGTGCATCCAAAACATGACTAAAGCGCTTGCCTTGTTCATCGAAGTAGTGTCGGTAAGTGCCTGACGTCATAATAGCAATTGAATCATCCTGCTTAATATCAATCACTTTTTGAACAACCCTATCGCCAGGTAAGGGGCGTTCTATCGCAATGCGCCAGAACGAGTCATCTGGTTTGTGCCCGCGAGTTTGCATCTCACCACCTATTTCAACTAGGTAATCGGTTATTCCAGCGCTCTCAACTACCTTTGCAATACGCGACACACTATAACCTTGTGCTATCGAGGATAGATCAACACTTAATTCTGGCTGTTTTTTTAACAGGCTGGTTTGTGTTGGTGAAGTAAGATAACTTAGGCCAATTTTTTTTATGGCATTTTGGATGTCTGTTTCAGAGGGGGCATTAAATACATCTTTGCTAAACCCCCACAAATCAAAGAGCGGCTTAACGGTCAAGTCATAGCAGCCATTGGTTGCCTGACTCACTTGTCGAGCAATGTTAACCAAGCTGACAATTTCTTCCCCAACTTCAATAGCTTGAGGGTTTTCACTGCGATTAAACTGCTCAATGACTGAGTCTGAATGGTAATTCGACATCATTTTATCAATTCGCAGGAACTCAGCTTCTATCTCTTCCTGTAATCTTTCGGTATCAATTGCGGAGTTGCTCCACACTGAAACATGCCAAGTGGTGCCTTGTGCAGCGCCACTTAACATTTTTACCTCAACAGGCTTAGAGCACGCCACCAAGCCAAGCATTAAGCTGATTAACACCACCAAAGTTAATCGCTTCATGACTTATCCTTTACAGTAGATAAACGTTGCTCAGACACAACGTGCAGTGTGCGTTGTGGAAAAGGGATCGTTAGACCAGCCGCTTCAACGGCTTCTTTTACTTGTTTATTCAAATCCCAATAAGCAGACCAATAGTTTTCATTTGTTGCCCATGCTCTAAGCTGAATATTTACTGCGCTATCGGCCATGGATGCAACCATGACTTGAGGCGCTGGTTCAGTCATCAATCTTGATTCATTTGCTGCTACAGCCTGCAATATTTTAAACCCGTCATCTATCGAGTCTGAATAGGAAATACCCACAACAATATCCATGCGGCGTTTACCATTGCGAGTAAAGTTTTTAATGTTATTTCCCCACAAAACGCTATTGGGTGAAGCAATATACAAGCCATCTATGGTTTCAAGCACTGTAGTGAATAAACTGATTTCTTTTACTGTCCCTTGAGTTGAACCAAACTCGATAAAATCGCCAGTTTTAAAAGGTCGTAATATCAAAAGCATGATCCCAGCAGCGATGTTGCTGAGTGTATCTTTAAGCGCAAGACCAACTGCCAAACCTGCCGCACCAACTAAAGCGATAAGGCTGGCAGTATTTACACCAAAGATGTCTAAAATAAATACACCACCAATGACATATACCGCATAACTGGCAACCACTGAAAAGATTGGTATCAGGGTCGCGTCGACTTTATTCAACTTAGAGTTAGTGTTTTGAATCGCCTTACGTACTGCTCTTGCTATCAATGAGCTAGCCACCAAAATAACAATCGCTAAAATTAAATTATAACCGAGTGCTATTATTGTCTCAGAATGACTTTGCCAAAATTGAATAAGTGAATCTTTCATATATATCTCTTTCTTTATATGCATTTGAAGCGAATTCAAATGCAAATTTCTTAATTTTTAAATGTCGTTATCAAATAACAGACGAAACTAACCAGACATTGTAAGCACAAAATGCGACCAACAAGCCCGCACCTTCAAATCGGTTAATCCGTCCAGCGCCACGAAAGCCATACGCCATGAATAGTAACGCGAGTGTCAAGCCCATCATAACCAACCAGTCGCGAGATAGCACATCAGAAGACAAATTAGTCATGGGTGATATGACTCCGGCAATACCGGTTACTGCCAGTAAGTTAAACATGTTCGACCCCACCACATTGCCAATAGCGATGTCATGCTCACCTTTTCTAACCGCAATGATGGATGCGGCTAATTCAGGTAGCGAGGTGCCCAATGCGACAATTGTTAAACCGATAATTAAATCACTCACACCCAGTGCTTCTGCAATACTAACCGCTCCCCAGACAAGTACTCGCGAACTCACTATCAGTAATACCAGCCCAAGTACTAGCCAAAAAACCGCCTTTTTTATCGGCATGGCGTGTTCTGCCAGTTCTTGGTCCATTTCGCCTTCTAATATGTCTCCTTTGCCTTTCATGGCAGAGTATATGCTCCAGCCAATTAAGGTAAAAAAACCTACCAAAAGAAGGATTGATTCAACACGAGTTAACGCGCCATCCCAAAGAAAATAACCCAGCGCTAAACTTATCAGTAATAATAATGGGATTTCTTTTCTGACTATTTTTGACTGCACTAAAATTGGCGTAATAATGGCGGTAATACCCAGTATCAATCCGGTATTAACAATATTTGAACCCAGCGCATTACCAAGGGCCAAATCAGGATTGCCATCAATGGCCGCCATGGCAGAGACCACCATTTCAGGCGCAGACGTACCGAAACCAACAATGACCATTCCAATTAGCAGTGACGGCATGCCAGCATATTTTGCAGTCGCGGCCGCACCATCAACAAAGCGGTCAGCGCTCCAAACCAATAAAATAAAGCCACCTAAAATGGCTAAAATCGCGAGTGTCATAGTGTTACCTTACGTTAAAAAGAAAAAGTAAATTAGGCCAGCTAAGAGGATGCGATATATGACATAGGGCCACATACCGAACTGATTTAACCATTTTAAGAAAAAGTGAATTGCTGTTAATGCCATCAAAAATGATGTAATGCCCCCAATAAGGAAAGCCAGCCAGTCAACACTTGCGTTTGACTGAGCGACATCTATCAGTTTTGCGGCAGAGGCGAGCGCAGTTATGGGTATTGCTAACAAAAAGGAGAAGCGAGACGAGGCTTCTCTGCTTAGTCCCAGCAATAAAGCCATGGTAATGGTAGCCCCAGAGCGTGATGTGCCAGGAATGAGCGCAACCGCTTGCGCGACGCCGATAAAAAGCACATCTTTGAATTTCAAATCGTCTAACTGACGCTGTTTATTGGGTTTCCAATCAGCCCATCCCAATAAAAGACCAAAGAACAATGTAGTGGCAAAAATAATAGCTACTGAGCGCAGTTGATTATCGATAAGATCCATCAACAATAACCCAGCTAATACAGCGGGAATGGTTGCAACCATTATAAAAAACGCGAGTTTTCCCTGTCCAACACATTGACGATGTTGTAACGACAACAATCCATCTCGGGTTAATTCTTTAACATCTTTTCTAAAATAAAGCAGTACAGCAAACAACGTTCCAACATGTACTGCAAGATCAAATGCTACGCCTTGGTCTTGCCATCCAGCGAACAAGGGTGCCAAAATCAAATGAGCAGAACTAGAAATCGGTAAAAATTCTGTAATACCTTGAACGATGCCAAGTAAAATAGCATTAATAGAATCCATGCATATCCCCTGTATTAGGGCGTACGCATTGGCTTTTGAATATCTTCATGAACAGTTCCTTGGGGCGGCAAGAACAAAGACAAGCGAAACCCTCCACCCCGAGAGCGACACTTGCCTTAAGTCTTGTCAATCCAATTTGGACATAACCGCCACGAACTGCTGTTCGGGGACTGTTGACGATTATCTCAGTAGAGCTGAGAGACTACTCCCCTAAGGTTAGAGATATATGGTATAATCATTTATACTTATTTACAACTTAGTAATAAGTATTGAATCTGCACGCAGTATGTTGGCTCATCTTTGACTTGCTATAGAACACACAACTTTACAACATTAAGCGATAGCCGATACCCGCTTCGGTGATCAAATAACGTGGCGTGGTTGGATCATCGCCTATTTTATGGCGAATATGACTAACCACAATACGTAAATAATGGGTATTTTGTGCATGACTTGGCCCCCAAATATGTTCTAACAGCTGTTTTTGGGTAATAACACATTGTCGATGTTGAGCAAGCTTGGCAAGCACCGCATATTCTTTTGGAGTCAGTTCTACTAATTTGCCGTTACAGGTCACTAAACGCCGCGCTAAATCAATTTTTAAATGACCATCATCAAGTACAGAGGCGGTTTTATCTGGAAATCGGTCTCGCAGCTGGGCTCTCACCCGAGCTAATAACTCTTCCACGCTAAACGGTTTAGTAACATAATCTTGCGCGCCAATATCAAGGGCTTTGATTTTATCGAGATCTGCACTGCGCACTGATAACACAATCACCGGCACACTCGAAAAACTGCGAATTTCGGCTAATAGCGCTAAGCCATCGCCATCTGGCAAGCCTAAATCCAAAATAACTAAATCTGGTTGTTGGCGAACAGCTGCTGCCAACCCAGTACTCACTGATTCAGCTTCACAGACCTCATAACCGACACTTTTCAGTGCAATTCGCAACATTTTACGGATCTGAAATTCGTCATCTACAACTAAAATATGTGCCGACACGCAGGTTAACCTCTTACTGGGATGTCTTGGGGATCGGGTAAGGGCAGTTCAATAATAAAACGCGAACCACTGCCAGAGCGGGCTGTATCAGCCTTAACCTTACCGCCATGAGCCGCAATCATACCACGGCAAATGGCTAAGCCCATACCGGTATTGTGCCGTTTACTATCACCATCGGCGACCACGTAAAACATATCAAATACTTTTTCTTGTAATTCTTCAGCAATACCAGGGCCATGATCTTCGATTTCAATGCGACACAGTCGGCCATCCTGATTCGCAGTAATGATCACCGGCTCATCAATTGGGCTGTATTTTGCTGCGTTTTCCAAAATATTAAAAATGCCTTGCTCTAACAAAGCCGCATGAGCATACAGCAAAGGCAAGTTTTTTTGCTCTTGATAGTCCACTTCAATATCAGGAAATAAATATTTTAAGCGCAGTTTAGCACTGCCAATAATATCAGCCACAGGCACCCAATCGCGCTCTAATTTTAAGGTACCATGACCTAAGCGGGTCATATCGAGCAAGTTTTCAATGTAACGATCAAGACGTCGGCTTTCATGTATGATGGTTTCAAGTAAATCCACTCTGTCTTGCGCTGATAGCTGTTTATCGAGTACTTTTAAGCTTTCTGCCGAGCCCATCATGGCAGACAAAGGTGAACGTAAATCATGGGATACTGAGGCTAATAATGCCGAACGAAGCTGTTCCATTTCCGCTTTGCGAGTCGATGCTTCAAGCTCATTATTAAGATGAATACGTTGCCACACATTAACCATTTGCTGTACAAAGGTACGGATCAAATTGTTATCTTGCTCTGTGAACACCTGCTGCTCTTTGGCAAACTTTAGCAATAGTACTGCAATCGATTTATTATCAGCTTGTATTGGAAATGCCGTCCAATCACTGGCATTTAAGGTATCGCTAAAACGACCAGCCATTTGATTGTGGGCATAACACCAATCAACCATAGCTTGATCAAGTGACTGTAAAGGCTGCCCTAAACGAGGGCTGATCTGTTGCTGATGATGCTCAAAAACCACCACATGAGCTGGGCAGTCCAGTGCTTGCTGTAACTGCCCAGCCAAGGTTAGGCACAATTCATCGGCTTGATTGATCACCGTTAATTGCTGAGCAAAATCACGTTGCAGCTCAGTATAACGATTCGCCTCTTTTAATAATAAGAACTGTTGACGAATACGCGATGCCGCAGGCCCACACACAACACCAATCACAAATAAAAACAGTAAGGTGGCAATATCATCATTTTTATTAACGAAAAAGGTGTAATACGGATCGGTAAGAAAAAAGTTAAAACTTAGAAATGACAATAAAGCGGTAAAAATCGCAGGCCGCGCGCCGTATTTTAAGCCACAAAATACCACAGCTAATACATACACCAGTACTAAGTTACCACTTTGCAACCAACTTGATAATGCAAGTGCAACCGCGCTGGCTACAGCAACCAAAAGTGAACCAAACAAATAGCCCATTTTTTGGCCAAATGCCAGTGACGGAGCGGCTTCTGTTACGTACTTGTGCTGGCGTTTACTGGCTTGCCAAACCGACACTTCTATCGGTAAACCGCTATTGATTAATTGTTGATATAAAGGTTTACGCCATGGTTGCAAGCGCCGCTTAGTGCCCGCGCCCACTAACACGGTATTGATCCTATGTTCACTAATATAGGGTAAAATAGTTTGTATGCTGGAGGGACCACGTAATGTATCGGTTTCTGCTCCCAGCTCTTTTGCCAATGCAAAAGCCGATTGCAATCGTTTTTGCTCAAGCTGGTTATGTATTTTTCCAGTGTCCACCCACACCACAATCCAAGGTGTGTGGCGTTTTTCTGCCATTTGTCGGCCAATACGAATAAGGTGTTCATGATCACGGCGATTCGAGATCAACACCAACACCTTATCTTGAATTAAATAATCGTTACTGCGCGCTTTGGCTTCTTGTTCATTTTTTAGTTGATCGTCAACATGCCCGATCACCCGCTTCATCGCCATTTCACGCAGTGCGGTTAACGTTTCTAATTGAAAAAATTGCTGTATCGCTTGTTCGGCATAGTCGCCAAGATACACTTGCCCTTGGGCTAGGCGGTCCAATAAATGATTAGGAGCTAAATCGACGAACACCAGTTGCTGAGCGCGGTCAATAAACTGATCAGGTACGGTTTCTTTAACCCTAACACCACTGATCTGTAATACCAAATCGTTGAGGCTGGCAATATGCTGCACATTCATCGTGGTATACACATCAATGCCCGCTTCCAGCAATTCGGCGATATCTTGATAGCGCCTTTTATGGCGACTACCGGGAATATTGGTATGAGCGAGTTCATCGACCAAAATCAGTTGCGGTTTGGCTGCCAATGCGGCATCTAGATCAAATTCACTCAGTTGTTGATCGTGATAACTAATTTCACGTCGAGGTAAAATATCAAAGCCCTCGAGTAAACGTTGCGTCTCGGCTCTGCCGTGGGTTTCAATCAAACCTATTTTTACCGACGCGCCTTGTTGCATATATTCTCTGGCCGCATTAAGCATAGCACAGGTTTTTCCAACGCCAGGGGCGGCACCAATAAAAATTTTTAGTTGCCCACCTTGATGTTGTTGCAAGATTTTTAGTAGCGCATCGGCTTTTTGGTTACGAGGATCAACGGCCACGACAGTTCCTTTTCAGTGGAATTAAAAACTTTTTGCTGCACTTAATAGCAAACGGTTATCGCATATATCAGCGCAGGCATCACTGGCAATTGAATTGCCAACATAGCCAACTGACCAAGTTAGCCCTAGTTGCTCAGTCGACAGCGTCAGCCCCCAATCAGTATACCCTGAGCCATCCATCACTGGCGAGCCTAAAAAAGTTTTAAACTCTTGATCATTATCGAATTGATTGTACCCTAAATGCCAATTTAGCTGTAGCTCACTGGTTAATGTTTGTTGCCAATCAAGCGATAAATACCAAAATTTGCCCACATCGTTACCAAAATAACTATCGCTTAGTGCTAAACCAAGTTGCCAATCTTGATAGTTTAACTTAGCGTAACCTTCCATGTAGTTATAGCCTGTAGTCTCATTATCACCTTCTGGATATCGATACTGTACTAGCCCCATATCTAAAGCCCAGTTTTCATCTAAAGCCCAATTACGACCCAGTGATAAATCCAGTTCCATACTGCCTTCACCAAAGCGAATATTTGACCCCCAAGCACTGGCGTACCAACCATCCTGATGATTAATACTCACGCTACCTTGAATTGCAGGCCCCTGCTCAGTTTGCGAAATACCACGAAAATAATAATTAGATGCTAAGGTTACAGAGCCTTCACTACTGAAAGGGGCCGCCACGACGCCAGCGCTGGTCATTACGGTTGTAGCCGTTACTAAAGAAAGTATAAAACGCATTATTGTTTTCCTATAAAAAAGCGGGAGAGAAACCGTTCTGTACTAAGACGAGAGCGGCAGTCGATTGTCCCGCATCACAATCGACTAACTAATTAATTTATAGAGGGTAATTGTTATCAAGTGCTAAATTTAATAGCAGCACATTAACCCGAGGCTGACCAAAAATGCCCCATTGTGCAGGCTCGTTATATTGCGCAACCAATTGCGATACTTGCTCTGTGCTGATCCCCCGAGCTTGCGCTACACGCTCCACCTGTAACGCCGCAGCGGCTGGGCTAATGTGAGGGTCTACGCCCGAACCAGAGCTGGCCAGCAAATCGACCGGTAACTGTTCAGGCTCAAGTTGATAAGTCGAAGCCAGTGCAGCGCTTTGCTGCGCTACTCTATCGCGTAACTCAGGGTTTGATGGCGCTAAATTACTGCCCCCCGTTGCCATAGGGTCATTATCAGCGCTGCTTGGTCTGCCATGAAAATACACGGTACTCGTAAATGGCTGGGAGACTAACGCCGATCCCATTGCTTTTCCTTCAACCATCACTAAACTGCCTGTTGCTTGAGTGGGAAATAACAGACCGCCAAGGCCAGTTATAATCGCCGCATAAAAGCCGCCGCAAATCACCAACATACTAACAGCCAAGCCGATTGCAGGACGCCACGGTGCCTGTCCAGAACTATGATGTAATCTATTCATGGTTAAAATACTCCGTTAAGTAGTAGGTCAATCACTTTAATGGCGATAAACGGCAGCGCAATCCCGCCCAGACCAAAGATCAACATATTGTTGCGTAGCAGCTTTTCTGCGCTGATAGGCTTAATTTTCACACCTTTTAATGCCAGTGGAATTAGGGCTGGAATAATCACTGCATTAAATATCAGAGCCGACAACACAGCCATTTTCGGATCGGGTAACTGCATAATGTTTAACGCATTGATGCTTGGCATTGCACTGGCGAACACCGCAGGTACAATCACAAAGTATTTTGCTACATCGTTTGCTAATGAGAAGGTGGTTAATGCGCCACGGGTGATCAACATTTGTTTACCCACCGCAACAACAGCAAGTAATTTAGTGGGATCGGAATCTAAATCCACCATGTTACCCGCCTCTTTCGCAGCTTGCGTGCCTGAATTCATGGCTAAACCCACATCTGCTTGCGCCAGTGCAGGCGCATCATTCGTGCCATCGCCCACCATAGCTACGAGTCGACCTTGTGCTTGCTCTTTGCGGATCAGCTCAAGTTTATCTTCAGGTTTTGCCTCAGCCACAAAGTCATCCACCCCTGCCGCGGCCGCAATTGCACCAGCCGTGATAGGGTTATCACCGGTGATCATGACAGTACGTACGCCCAATGCTCTTAACTCAGCAAAGCGCTCGGCAACACCAGGTTTGATCACATCAGACAGTTGAATAACCCCTAAAATTCCTTTCTCGCTGGCAACCACCAAAGGGGTCGCACCTTGTTGTGCAACGCGCGTGACGATTGAATCTAAACTTTTTGGCACTGTGAGGTCACGTTGTTGCGCCCAATTTTTTACCGCATCAGTTGCCCCTTTTACCCAGCATTCACCGCTTGCTAGTTGTATTGATGAAAGACGCGTTTGCGCACTGAATGGGGTAAACTCATCTTGCTCAGTTAACGTTGGAATGCTGTATTCATCTTGCTTAGCAAGCTGAACAATTGATTTCCCCTCTGGAGTGGGATCTTGCAATGAACTCCAAAGTGCACCAGCAATTAATTCACTTTCAGCAACACCTGAGACTGGTAGAAACGCTGTTGCTTGGCGATCACCAAAGGTAATCGTGCCTGTTTTATCAAGTAGTAAGGTGTCAATATCACCAGCAACTTCAACGGCTTTACCTGACTTTGCAATAACATTTTCAGCCAAAGCACGGTTCATACCCGCAATCCCAATCGCCGGTAACAAGCCTGCAATAGTGGTAGGAATTAAACACACCACCAGTGCAATTAACATTAACCAATCCAGCTCAATACCAACAAACCCCGCCATTGCCGGTAAAGTGGCAACAGCAATTAAAAACACTAAAGTCAGGGCAGCCAACAGTACCGTTAAGGCGAGTTCATTAGGTGTTTTTTGACGGTTAGTGCCTTCAACTAGGCTGATCATTTTATCAAGAAAGCTGTTTCCTGATTCTGCGGTTACTTGCACTGTAATTGTGCCACTTAGCACTTTAGTACCGGCAATAACACCGGAATGATCGGTACCCGCTTCGCGAAGTACCGGCGCTGATTCACCGGTTAATGCCGATTCGTTGATAGTTGCCACACCGGTGACAATTTCACCGTCGGCTGGGATCAGCTCACCACTGTGAACCAAAACTATATCACCGGCTTTTAATTGACTTGCAGAAATCTGGCTTTGCGTTTTACCATCAACCCGTAAAGCAGTTAAGTCTCGACGCGTTGCTTTTAAACTACTCGCTTGATCGCGTCCTCGAGCTTCGGCAATGGCCTCCGCAAAATTGGCAAACCATAGAGTAAAAAACAGCACTAAACTACTTGCCAGAGCAAACGCAATATTGTCACCGGCAACAAACTGTTGCACCGTCATAACCATAGCTAACAGGGTGGCCACCCACACGACTAGCATAACGGGGTTTTTAACCGCCAGTTTAGGATGAAGTTTGGCAAAAGCCTGCCAACTGGCTTGTGTTAATTTTGATGTATTATTCATTTTATTCACCTGCATACTGCTATTGCGCTAGCACCACAGCGGCTTGCTGTGATATCTCAAGAGCTTCACCAATCGGACCCAATACCATAGACGGTAGGAATGACAGGAAGTTAATAATCAGGATCACTGTAATTAAAGTGACAGCAAAAGTGACGTTATACAGTGGTAAAGTACCGGCACTGGTAGGCACTTGACGCTTTTTCGCTAACGAACCAGCAATTAGTAGTGGAATAACCAAAGGGACATAACGGCCTAAGATTAGTACCACCACACAACTTAGATTCCACCATGTGGTGTCATCCCCCAGTCCTTCAAAACCAGAACCATTGTTTGCAAAGGCAGAGGTGTACTCATAAAACACTTGGGCAACGCCATGTAAGCCTGGGTTGCTATTGCCTGTTAATGTAGGAAATGCCACTGTGATCGCAGTAAAGGTTAAAATCACTGCACTTGGCAGCACTAAGAGCACGCCTAACCAACTGAGTTCACGCTTTTCTAACTTACGACCAAAAATTTCAGGGGTGCGGCCAATCATCAAGCCGGCAATAAATACCGCTAACCACACATACACCAGAAAGTTCACAAAACCACATCCAATACCGCCCCAAATACCATTGATCAACATCCCCGAGCGGGTAACAAGCCCGGCAATCGGATTAAGTGAATCATGCATGGCATTCACAGAGCCGTTAGATGTTTGAGTCGTAAACGTGGCCCAGAGCGCCGATAAGTCAGTCCCAAGGCGAACTTCTTTACCCTCCATATTTCCGGCCTCTTGAGCTAACCCAGCAAAGGCGGCATTAGGCTGCTGCTCGCTATAAACAGCGGCACCAATAAAGGCCAAGCTAAGCAATCCCATGACCGCAAGCGATAACAAGGTAAATTTTTGTCGGCGCAATAGGCCACCGGCCATAAACACCACCGCCATCGGCACCAATACCAAGGCAATGGTTTGAATCGCGTTACTGACTGGGGTTGGGTTTTCTAAAGGATTACTACTGTTAGGGCCAAACCAGCCGCCGCCATTAGTGCCTAATTGCTTGATTGAGACCATAGCCGCAACCGGCCCTAGTGGGATCATTTGTTCGCTCAACGTTTGTTGTTGTTCAACCACGTCCACCGTTGGACTCGCCTGATAACTTGAAGGCACGCCTTGACTGGTTAGCGCAAGTGCAACAATCGCAGCCAGTGGCAGCATCAGTCTCAGCACTGCACGCACGGTATCTTGATAGTAATTACCTAAGTTACGCTCTTCACCTTCTTTTGCGGTTGTTGCATTACGGCCTCCTAACATGCCGCGTAATACCGCAACACAGACCGCCAGTGCCATTGCCGGAGTAACAAACTGCAAGGTAAGAATTACAAAACCTTGGCTTAAATAACTCAGCTGAGCCTGGCCAGAATAGTGCTGTTGATTTGTATTGGTTAAAAATGAAACCGCCGTATGCAGCGCCAAGTCCCAATCTAATGCCGCGATATCATTAGGGTTAAGGGGCAATATATGCTGAAATTGCAACAGTAAATAGGCGATAATACCGAGCACTAAATTACTTAACAAAAACGCGATACCGTAACTTTTCCATGTCATGCCATGACGTGGGTTAATACCCAGTAGTTTAAATATGCCATTTTCTATTGGCAAAAAAACCTTATCACTCCAGTGTGATCCCGCAGAGAATATACCGGTCATGTAACGACCCAATGGCCATGCTAACAGCACAGCTAATGTAAATATTAGTAGCACTTCCATCAGTGATTCCTTAAAACTTTTCAGGTGCCAACATGGCAACAATCAAAATGGCGCTTAACACGCCAAGTATTAATAACAATAACCAGCCCATAACGTTCCTTAGTGAGAAAACTTAAGGCTGTACAATAGGTGGGATCGGTGTAAATTTTCCAGATTGATAGTCGCCGAAGGCGTAAAGATTTCGTAAAAATGATGCAACGCCGCGCAAAAAAGTAGCTGTAGAGGTTACAATTTAGCGACATTATTTAAGAGGTGAATTTTAATGAAAACCACACTGATGCTATTAGCTATCGCCGTTTGTTTACTGGGCTGTCAGCCAACAGAGCAAGTGCAGTCTTTTTCAGGCGCGGCGCAAGGCACGACTTATCATGTTCGTTACTGGAGCGAACAACCGATTAGTCAACCAGCTTTTCAGCGGGCAGTAGAGCAAGAGTTACAGCGTATAGACAGCTTAATGTCTAATTATCGTAATGATTCTGTTATCGAAAATTTAATCAACAACACACAACGGATGCTATCAATGTGGGGCCTGAAATTGTCCAGCTCGTGACTATCGCAAAACAAATAAGTGAGGCTACATCAGGTTGTTACGATTTAACCATTGCCCCGCTTTTTTCATTGTGGGGGTTTCGTGATCAACAGCTTACAATTCCCAACGGGCACAACTTGCCCCACATATTGGTCTCAACTCAGTTAATATCGTCGCAACTGAGCAACTTGCCAAAAGCCATCCTGCTGTTAGTATTGATTTATCATCAATCGCGCAAGGCTATTCAGTACAGCGTTTAGTGGATATTGCCAAACTATGGTATTAGCAGTTAACTGACCTCCGGCAAAGCCGGAGGCTTATTTGATTACGCCCTCAAAGGGCTAAAGAAAACGCCCAAGGCGAACTACACTTGAAACTTTAATTGATCTCGGTGTTCATCATCCTTTTCTTGGTTTCGAATATAATCTATAACCATATTTTCATCTAAACCAACTGTCGATACAAAATAACCTCGAGTCCAAAAGTTTTCCCCATTAAAATTTCGTTGTCGCCCTCGAAAGTTTTTTGCTATCGAAATTGCGCTTTTTCCTTTCAAATAACCGACAACATTAGAAACTGCAAATTTTGGGGGTATACTCAGACACATATGAACGTGATCTTTCATTAAATGCCCTTCTTCGATTATTACCCCTTTTCTTTTAGCTAATTCATGAAACGTCTCACCTAAATGCTTCCTAATCGCTCCATAAATCAACTTTTGTCTCTTTTTGGGGATAAATACAATATGGTACTTACAATCCCAACGAGTATGAGACAAACTCTTATAGTCTCGCATAGGTTATTTCCTCTTTACTTTTGGTCGAGCAAAGAAGATACCCCTACCGTTGTCACGGTCAAACCTATGCGAGTCACCCCAGCTGAGCTGGGGGTTTATCAATGTTTAATTACCTGATTGAAATTGGCGGTGAACTACAAACCCAAGATAGCAAACCTGATGGCAGACACTAGCGTATCGCAATTGATAAGCCATTACCCCAGCAACAGCAACTACAAAAAATTGTTGACGTTATCAAGCCTGAGCCGCTCGCCATTATGACCTCGGGTACCTATCGGCATTATTATGATCAGGCAGGTAACCGTTATAGCCATATTATTGATGCACGTCGTTTAGCGCCCGTGTCGCATAGCACGGTGTCGGTTACTGTGTTTCATGATGATCGATGCATGGTCAACAGCATTATTGTGCCTAGGCTCCGCAGCAGGTATGGATGTTGCTAAGCAATACGGGTTATCGGTATTATTTATTGATCAACATCAGGATACTTTTACTGAATACAGCTCAACAGCGCTGCAACATAACCGCGCCATTACCCTCACTCAGCCACAATACCCCTAGAAATGAAAGTGGCGAGCAAATTATGACGTTGCTCGTTAGGGCCGCTTATTTAGAAACTGCAAGCTCCTATTCTGCCGAGGCGAGCATAGCAAACTCTCCATCGGCACTTTTTGCCACTAAGTGCTTACTAGTGTGAGCAAAGTAATAAATCGCCTCGATCACAAATAACATGTAATAAAGAAGAAAGTTACGAAGACACCCATTTTAAATTTATGGAAAAAACCCGAAAATTAATCATGGTGGTTGAGATTCGACATAGTGAATATGAGTTTGGCGAATGGGGCAGAATTGAATTGAATAAAATTTAACTATCAATACATTTATAAACTAACGACAAAACAACCTTCAAACCAGCGCTTTATATGCAGGGGAAAAAGCTGTTCATTTGCAGTAATCAACTAATGTAAGCTAACAAAACTCGTCATCGCGAACCTTTATTTATCAGCTTGGTTATCAAACTAAAAGTGAGGATACCTAACATATCGGCAAGCAAATCTGTAATGTCTAAGGTTCTGCTTGGTATATAGTATTGGCTTAGTTCTTCCAATAAAACGAATAGAAACACGACGCTCGAACCAATATACAAATTGCATGACAATACTGAATATGATTTTAGCTTAAACGCAAAATTAGCACCTAAAGCAAGCAAACCAAATAAACAAAAGTGCCCTACTTTATCGCCATAAGGGATACTTCTAACAAGCTCAAAGAAAATACTATGTTGCCCCGTATTAGCTTGATATATGACCCATATAATAAAGCCAAGAAAAGTAACTGACACAATAGTGATTAATTTATGCATGATTTTTTAATGTTTTTATTGAGTTACCAACCATAGCCGAATAGCGATTATGATTCAATAACTTAGTGATATGCTGTTGAGAACAACCATCAGATCCCTGCAAGGTCACGCTCGGTGATGCACTCGTCCGATGCCATTGCGAATTCGCGGCATACCAACGGGCGGTTTTCGTAGATTGAGCACATTAAGGTATTGCGGTCGAGTGCTTGGCACCAGCCATCATCTGCGCGTTTCATCACTTCACTGCCCCATTTATCATACTCAATATAATGAAATGGCACACCAGTGTCGGTCACTATTCGCACTTCTAATTGACAGCAACAAGCTTGGCAATTAGCGCAGGTAACTGGCTCTGGCGTGTTGCTGAGTGTTTTAATAGGAATAATATTTTCGCTGGGGGTAACAATATGAGGCATAGTGGCTTACTTTTAAGAATAAGCCACTAGGATACCTGAGTGAGTTTAACGTGCCAGTAATTTTGTTTTAATTTCACTATATCGCTGTTGCTCGCACAACCCAAAACCACTTAACTGACGTACTTTATTGCGAGCAAATAACGGGACACTCATGCCCGCCAAAAAACGACATTGTGTTTCAAGTCCTATGTTGTTAATTCCTTTACTCGCTAAGTGACTAAGTAACTCATCAACTTTTTCATAAATAACCGCATCCGCAACAAAACTGTGTTGTAATGAATACTCAAGAGTCACAGCTTGATTTCGGCACACTGAGCAATGCCCGCATTGCTCAGGCGCTTGGTTATCGTCAAAATAGCGCGCTAAGTTATAACTTAAACAACTTTTTAGTTCAAAAAAGCGAATAAGCGCTGCAATACGTTTAATTTCCGCTTGCTCTTTTTCAACAAAATAATGGTGTAATTGCTGAACGAGATCTGGGTTATTAATAACCTCATTATGCACTTCATATACTTGAGTGATACGTTTAGTTTCAAGTGCAATTAAGTTTTTTTCCGCCAAATAATCAAGCGCCGCTACTACGCGTTTTCTATCAACTTGGGCCGCTTGGGTGAGTGTGTCGAAATTGAGAGTGCCCCAAATTTTTTTAAATTGAGTATGACTAAAGATTAAATTTAAAAACCCTTGGCGCGGCTCATCAAAATGACTAAGCAATTGGTTTTTATCGACTAAAAACTTATATTTAAAGTCTGCGTAATAAGCATAAAGTGGTGTCACTGCGCCTTGCATTTCAAGCTGTACTAATAAGGTCTTTAGGGCTAACTGACGAATATTGCTGTCGCTCGATAAACTGTACTCTTGCATTTCCCATTGCTGATTTTCTTTTGAATGATCGTCTTGGTGCTGGCGAATATCATTAATTATATGCTCAATGCCACTAAGCTCAGGGGTGTCGCCATAAACAAAATTCTCAACGGTGTTTAAGCCATCAAGGTTTGCCAATGTATAACAATTTGAAGGCTTGCCATCACGTCCAGCACGGCCAATTTCTTGGCTGTAATTTTCGATTGATTTGGGTAAATCATAGTGAATAACAAAGCGAATATCTGATTTATCAATGCCCATGCCAAAGGCGATAGTCGCCACAACTACATTTATTTTACCCGTCATAAAATCATCTTGAATACTGTAGCGCAGAGTATCTTCAAGCCCAGCATGATAAGCCACAGACTGTAAGCCCTGACGGCTAAGCTCTGTAGCGACTTGCTCTGCACTATGTTGTAGAGTCACATATACGATACCAGGGCCTTGCTGTTCTTTTACAAGGCTTGCAAGGGTATTCGCTTTGTCGGTAGTTTTAACACTTAAAACCGATAAGTCTAAGTTACTACGATAAAAGCCAGTTTGCACAATACACTCAGGAGCAATCGCAAAACGTTCGCTCATATCGCGTTTTACTTTTTTAGTGGCGGTGGCCGTTAGTAATAGCACCAATGGGATTTTTAGTTCGTCACGATACCGAGGCAGCTTTAAATAGTCAGGCCTAAAGTTATGTCCCCATTCTGATATACAGTGCGCTTCATCAACCACTAACATAGAAATTGCGACTTGATTGATAAATTCCCTGAAGCGTTCATTTTTAAAACGCTCAACTGACACCATTAAAATTTTAACTTTACCACTGCGTACATCACTCATAACTGCGTGGCTTTGCTCGCTGGTTTGACTTGAATCTAGGCTCGCGGCATAAATACCTTTATTATTTAAAAAACTAATTTGATCTTTCATTAGCGCTAATAACGGTGAAACGACTAAGGTTAAATTAGGTAAATGCAGCGCAGTTAATTGATAACATAAAGACTTACCAGAGCCAGTAGGAAAAATTGCCAATGATGACTGATTATTTAAAAGTTGCTCGATGGTTTGCTGCTGGCCTTGGCGAAACTGGCTAAAGCCAAAGTGCTGCTCAAGTGATGAAATTAATGAGGCGTGCATAATATTCCCTGTGTTAAAAATTCCCTAACGTAGGAAATGATAGTCATAGATTTTAGCTTTTGCCATGTTACC